>JAENWE010000355.1 GCA_016650185.1 Vicinamibacteria bacterium
GTTGCTCTTGGCCAGGGAGAGTCGACGAAGATTGTCAGCCTTCAGCCGTTCGAGCTCGCCTTGCGGGAACTTCGGATTCAAGGTCAGGTCCGCCACGAGCTTCACCAGGTCAGGGGCGAATTCGGAAAGCGAGGAGCCCGTGACCACCGCGGTATCGGCGCCCACCTGAAGATCGACCTGACCGCCCATCTGTGCGGCCGCCCTGGAAATCTGCGGTCCGGTCATGGCGGCCGTGCCTTCACGCATGAGCTGCGCGGTGAGATCGCCCAGCCAGACCTCGCCGGCGCTTTCGTAGCTGTTCCCCGCAGCTACGTACAGGCCGAGGTCGATCTTGGGCGTAGACCCGTAGTTGACGAGAGTGACCGAGAGGCCGTTGTCGAGAACGAAATCTTTCGGAGTGGCGACGGAGAAGTCACGAGGAGGAGCGGGAGACGGAGGCCTCTCCTTTGCCGTGGCCGGAGGCGCCTCGGTCTGAGCGGCGGCTAGCGATGCCGCGGCGGCGAAGACGAAGGAGAAAAGCAATTGCGGTCTGAGGTTCCTGTTGATGCTCATGGTCATGGATTCCTCAGTTCGCTTCCTGGTTGGAGGATTTCGGGCTGTCAGCCTTGGGCGCATCGGCCTTGCCAGGGACGGTCAGGATGGTGCGATTTGTCGAGCGCAGATACTCCTGCGCGGTTTTCTGGATCAACTCCGGCGTCACCTTGGCGAACTCGGCTTCCAAGCCATTGATCCGCCCCGGATCGTCGTCGAAGAGGGCGAACGAGGCAAGAAGGTTGGCCTTCCCGAAACCGAAAAAGTCCTCCATCTGAGCGTAGAGCCAGGAGCGCGCCTTCACCTTGGCGAGGTCCAGAGTGGCCACGTCTATGGGAGCAGCGCGCAGCTTCTCGATCTCTGCGTCGAATGCGGCCAGAACGGCCTCGGTCGAGGTGGTCTTGTCATGGAACAGGTACGCCTGCAGGAATGTGGGACCGTTGATGTCGAACAGGTTGCCGAGGTCGGAGTTGATGCCGCCCGAAACCTCGTCGGTGTAGCCCTTGTCCTGGACCAGAGCCTGGTGCAACCGGCTGTCCTTGCCCTGGAGGAGGATCTGATCGATGAGGCCCATGGCGAAATACTCGGGCGTCATGCGGCCAGGCGCGTGATAGGCCACCGCCAGAGCAGGGCGAGGCGCCTCGGGATAGTGCTTGACTGCGCGCTTCTCCTTTTCCTGTCGCGGCTCTGAGATATCGGCGCTTGGAGGAAGGGTGACCGCCTTGATCGAACCGAAGTACTTCTTGATCCAGGCCAGAGTCTGGGCCGGATCGATATCGCCCGAAACCACGAGGGCGGCGTTGTTGGGTGAGTAGTAGGTCTCGAAGAAGCTCTTCGCATCGGCGAGGGTTGCGGCGTCGAGCTCGGCGAGGTCGCCGTAGAAGTTATGCGCGTTGTACCAGTTGGTGTTCGCGGTCATAGGCATGTCGATCCAGGGAAACCCGCCGTAGGGCTGGTTGAGCACGTTCACCTTGACTTCGTTCTTGACCACTCCCTGTTGATTGGTGAGGTTGTCCTGATCGATGGCCAGACCCTTCATTCGGTCCGCCTCGGCCCAAAGCACGGTCTCGACGGTATTGGCCGGGACCACTTGGTAGTAGTTGGTGAAATCGAAACGGGTGGACCCGTTCATCACTCCGCCGTTTTTCTGGATGAGGCGCACGAATTCCATTTTGCCGAGATTGCCAGAGCCCTGGAACATCAGGTGTTCAAACAAATGAGCAAAGCCGGTGCGACCCTTCGGTTCGATCCGGAAACCGATGTTGTAGTACACGGTCACGGTCGCGGTGGGGGCGGTTGTGTCCTTCGAAAGGACAACCTTCAGACCATTGTCGAGCTTGTGATACTCGAATGGAACCTTCAGGGTCTCAGCCGCCGAGGCGGTCAGCGGAGCGGTCGCGAGGGCGAGCGCCACAACGGTCAATCGGTATCGCAAGGGTCTTTGATCTCCTGGGGTGTTCTGGCATCTATTGAAGCTAAGGGATGGGTGAAGCTAAGGGATGGGGTGAAGTTAAGGGATGGGGGCGGCCAATCCTCGCGGCGGAAAGACACGCGCCCTTGGCTCCTTAGACGGACCGAGACTCGAAAAGGTTCCCGAAACCGCAGCGCGCTGTGACGGGGCCCAGCCAAGGTCGACCGGGGCATCCACTGGGGAGAGTCGATCGGCGTCAGTTATGAACGCCGGGGGCTTCGTGACCGGTGCGGGCGACGTACTCGACGTACGTGCCGGGGTAAAGATGCGGCTCCGTTTCCATCCCTGATTCGCCGCCGAGTTCGATGACCCGATTCGAGAGACCTCGGAGGAACGCGCGGTCGTGGGACACGAAGATCATGGTGCCTTCGAAGTCCTTCAGGGCCTCCACCAGCATTTCCTTGGTGGCGAGGTCCAGGTGGTTTGTGGGCTCGTCAAGGACCAGGAAGTTCGGCGGGTTGTGCAGCATGCGGGCCATCACCAGCCGTGATTTCTCTCCACCGGACAGAGCGCGGATCTTCTTCTCGACGTCGTCGCCCGAGAACTGGAAGGCGCCAAGCACGCTGCGAAGCGACCCCACGCTGTCGCTCGGAAAATCCTGGACCATCTGATCCCACACCGTGAGGTCGGGGCTGAGAATGTCGAGGGCCTGCTGGGCAAAGTAACCCAGACGCAGACTGGCCCCGAGGCGGACCGAACCCGAGTCGGGCTCGAGGGCCCCCGCGATCATCTTCAGCAGGGTCGACTTCCCCGCTCCGTTTTTGCCCATCACGCAGTGTCGTTCGCCTCGACGGACGATCAGGCTGAAATCCTTGTGGACCACCCGCGGCCCGTAGGACTTCGAGACTCCTTCGAGAACGGCCACTTCGTCACCCGAACGCGGCGGCGTCTTGAACGCGAAACTGACCACCACCCGCCTCTTGGGCGGCTCGACCCGCTCGATCTTGTCCAGAGCCTTGATCCGGCTTTGGACCTGCGCCGCTTTGGCCGCGTGGGCGGCGAAACGGTCGATGAAGCGCTGCTCCTTCGCGAACATGGCCTGCTGGCGCGCGAACTGGGCCTCTTGATTGGCCTCGCGCAGCGCGCGTTCCCGCTCGTAGAAGTCGTAGTCGCCGGAGTAGACGGTGATCTCACCGCTGTCGATCTCCGCGATCTTGGTGACGATCCGGTTCATGAAATCGCGGTCGTGCGAGGTCATGAGCAGGGCAGCATCGATCGACTTCAGGAAGGACTCGAGCCAGACGATGGATTCGATATCGAGATGATTCGTGGGTTCGTCCATGAGCAGGACGTCGGGCTTGCCCAGGAGGACTCGAGCCAGAGCGACCCGCATCTTCCAGCCGCCCGACAGGGCCCCTACATCGCCGTCGACGATGGCGTCGTCAAATCCCAGGCCGTGCAGGACTTCACGCGCCTGGGCTTCGAGGGCGTAGCCGCCGAGGTGGTCATACTCTTCCTGGACGGCGCCGAACCGCTCCAGGATCTTGTCCATCTTGTCGGCCTTATCGGGATCGCCCATGTCGTGCTGGAGGGCCTCGAGCTCGTGATGGAGATCGCCCAGCCGGCCGCTGCCCGCGATCGCTTCATCCAGCACCGAACGGCCCGACATCTCCTCCACATCCTGGCGGAAGTAGCCGATGGTGAGCTTTTTGGGGACGGAGACGTCGCCCTCGTCGGCGGTCTCTTCGCCGGTGATCAAGCGGAACAGAGTGGTCTTTCCGGCTCCATTCGGACCCACCAGGCCGACCTTCTCGCCGGGGTTGAGCTGAAAGGCGGCGTCCACGAACAGGATCTGTTTGCCGTACTGCTTCTGGATACGCGAAAGGGAAATCATGGCGAGCCGGTTAGTTTAGTTCGTCTGGACGCTCGCCGGCCGTCCAGGTTGCGGGGAAAAAGAAATTGGGACGACCCGAAGGTCGTCCCAAGGCAACGGTTCCGAAGGTTCTTCGGGCGAATCGGCTATTGATCGCCGCCCTTGGAGATCCGGATGCCGCCGTTGACCGTGGACAGGGCCAGTTCACGACCGCCCTTGCCCAGCCGGCCTTCCGCCGATCGCGGTCCGTACTTCTTCCGAACCTCGATCTCGTCGAACTCGCTGGTGATTCCGCCATTGACGGTCCGGGCCGAGACATCGGCGTTCAGTCCCTCGGGAAGCCGCAGCCGCACCGAGCCATTCACGGTGGAGAGCTTGACGTCGTCAGCCGAACTGCCGCCGTCGCGAACCGCGGCCCGGATGGAACCGTTGACCGTGGTGGCCTCGGTGAGAGTGCCCGCATCTACCTCGATGCTCCCGTTGACCGTGGAGACCGCGGCGCGGCCGGCCACCTCGGCATGGATGCTGCCGTTCACGGTTCGACCCTCGAAGGCGATATCGCTGGGAATCTGGAGTTCCCACTCCACATTGACGTCGTTGTTGCGGACATTCATTCGACCGCCCCCGCCGGGCTTGCACACGTTGGGGCGGGACTCATCCCGGCTCGGGTAGAGCGCGCAGACCGTGACCCCACCCGAATGAGGCACCACCTCGATGGTCACCGACTCAGGATCGCTCCGTCGCCCGGTGCGGATGGCCACGAGCTGGATTTCTGAACCGCTCGAAGCCACGGCGCGGATGGGGCCGTTGATACCGCGCACCTCAAAGGTCTTCCCAGCGGCCAGCTTGCCCGACCATTTGAAAGCAGGAGCCGTGCGCTTGGGACCATTGAAGGCCTCCGCGAAACCTTCGCCCATCTCCTCGAACCACGAACCGAGCGAGTCAAAGTTCCAGGAGGCGGTCTCCTTGGATTTCTCGGACTTCTGGCCGGCTTGGGCGGGGCCCGCGACCAGACCGGCGGAGGCCAGGGTGGTCAAAAAAGTGAATGCAAGTCTGGAAATCTTCATGGAATGAACCTCTCTCTTGTGAGAGTAGACGGCCGGCGGCCGGTCGAGGTTCCGTCCGGCTCGAGAAAAGGCGCGGAATGACGGACGTACAATCGGGTTCCGTCCTTGGAGAGAGGACACCGTTCCCAAAGAAACATGGCATCCCGACTCCAAAACGCGGCCGTTCAGCGCTTTCTGACCCACGCCGGGGTAGAGACGCCGGTGATCTGCGGCCCCATGTATCCGTGCAGCAATCCAGAACTGGTGGCGGCGGTGTCGGCCGCGGGAGGTCTGGGCATCGTTCAACCCATCTCTCTGACCTACGTCCACGGCCACGACTTCCGCGAGGGCCTGCGCCTGATCCGCCGTCTTTCGGGGGGCAAGCCCATCGGAATGAACGCTCTCATCGAGGCCTCATCCGAAATCTACAAACGGCGGATGGAGCAGTGGATCGACATCGCCCTTGAGGAGGGTGTCCGTTTCTTCGTGACCTCGCTCGGAAATCCGCGCTGGATCGTCGAGAAGGCCCACGCGATGGGTGCGGCGGTCTATCACGACGCCACGGAACGGCGCTTCGCCGAGAAGGCGATGGCGGCCGGTGTCGATGGGTTGATCGCGGTCAACAAGCGCGCCGGGGGACACCTGGGAGGACTCGCGATGACCGAGCTGTTCGTGCAGCTCCTGGATCTCGGCGTGCCCGTGATCTGCGCCGGCGGCATCGGCGATGAAAACGATTTCCTCCGCGCCCTCGACATCGGCTACGCGGGGGCGCAGCTGGGGACTCGGTTCATCGCCACCAACGAATGCGAGGCGCCTCAGGCCTACAAAGACGCGATCGTCCGCGCCGCGGCGGATGACGTCGTCACCACCGAGCGACTCTCAGGCGTCCCCGTGGCGGTTCTCAACACGGAGTCGGTGAAGCGCCTCGGGCAGAAGGCCGGTAGGGTCGCGCGCTGGATGCTCAGTGGCCGCAGGACCAAACACTGGATGCGGACGATCTACGGCATCCGGTCGATCATGGCGCTCAAGCGTGGTCTCCATCGGGACGCCCCCGACAAGGACTTCTGGCAGGCGGGCAAGAGCGTCGCCTCCATCTCGTCCATCGAGCCCGCCGGCGATATCGTCCGTCGTTTCGCCCTGACCCTGTCCGCCTGACTCAAGCAGCCGGTCCCCCTGGGACGCAGCTCCTGACGCTGAAGCGGCGGGCCTCGCCTATGCTCCCTTCCCCCAATGAGCGAAGCCCTTCTCAAACCTCGCGGTCTCTCCCGACTGGAAACCGGGCACCCGTGGATTTTCAAATCTGATGTCGAGCCGGTGGAGGCGGCCAACGGCGAGATCGTGGATGTCGTGGCCAAGGGTCGGTTCATGGGCCAGGCCTTCTACTCGCAGCATTCCGAAATCACCCTCCGGATGCTCTCGCGCGGCTCGCTCACCGAAACCTGGCTGGGGGATCGAATCGAGAGGGCCATCGCCTTCCGTGAAGAGGTTCTCGGCCTGCGCGGCGCGTGCCGGCTCGTTCACGGCGAGTCGGACGATTTGCCCGGCCTGATCGTCGATCGCTATGGCGACATCCTGGTCCTTCAGATTCTCGCCGCCGCCATGGAGACACGCCTGGGCCCCATCGTCGACGCCCTGGTGATCCGCCTGAAGCCGCGTGGCATCCTCGCCCGCAACGACGTGAAGGTCCGGGAACGCGAAGGCCTTCCCCGCGAAACGAAGACGCTGTGGGGCGATGTTCCGGAGACAGTCGAAATCCAGGAAGGGTCGGTGACGCTCAACGTAGACCCGACGAACGGCCAGAAGACCGGCACCTTCCTGGACCAGTCGGCGAATCACGTGCGATTCGGAGACATGGCCCGCGGTCGTGTGCTGGATGCGTTCTGCCACGACGGCGGCTTCGGCCTTCAGGCCGCCCGGAACCCCGCGGTGAAGGAGGTGGTGGCCGTCGACATCTCCGCCGAGGCTCTCGTCCGCGCTCAGGCTAACGCGGCCAGGAACTCCGTAACCCTCAACCCGATCGAGGCAAACGTCTTCGACTTCCTGACCGACGAAGTCGCAGCCGGTTCGCGTTTCGACACCATCGCCCTCGATCCCCCGGCCTTCGCAAAAACGAAGAGCGCCAGGGACGCGGCCTGGCGAGGCTACAAGGAAATCAACCGACGGGCCCTCCAGTTGCTCGAACCGGGCGGCCTGCTGCTGACGTGCTCCTGCTCCTATCACGTCAGCGAAGAGGAGTTCGAAGCCGTGGTCGCGGACGCGGCCGCCGACTCCGGCATCACCGCGCAGATCATCGAACGGAGATCACAAGCCGCCGATCACCCGGTCCGTCTGGGCATGCCCGAGACCCGCTATTTGAA
>JAENWE010000356.1 GCA_016650185.1 Vicinamibacteria bacterium
ACCAGCTTGTCGCGGTCCTTGAAGGGCTTGACGGTCAGGAAGAACCGATCAAGATTGAATACGGAGGGGCGCAGCGCGTCTCCAAAGCGAACAAAGGGGGATGCGGGGTTGGGCGCCTCGCCCGTGCTGAAGCGCAAGCCGCCTCCGACTAGGGAATCGGACTTCGCTGATTCGATTCCAAATCGAATGCGGGTACGCAGTCCGTCAATGCGGTCATCGCCGGACAAGAGATCATTCTCATCGTTGATGTCGGTGAAATCCTGGCGGAAGGTCAGCGACGCGGTGAACTTCAAGGGGAAGGACGAGACGATCGAGGGCTCTTCTTTTTTGGATTCCGCTTTGGGCTCCGCCTTTGGCTCAGGCTTGGCCTCCTGGGCTGCGGCCATTCCGCCCAGCAGGAAGGCGGCCAGCGCAACTCGAATCCCAGTTCCGGCTCGAATAGTTTTCACCGGCAAAATCCCCCGAAACAGCGGCGTTGAGCTTGATGGGCCTCTTCATGGGCCTCTAGGCCAAAGAGAACGACAAGTCTTCGTGACGAGCGTGTGTCTACCGATCCCAATGTTCGCGGACCTTAGCGAACCGACCGCACCTCGTCAAGCTGAATAATTTCAGCCACAGGTAAGCCACGCCTGAGGGGGCCAAGCGTTTGAAGCGGACTATCCGCCGGCTTACAACTCTTTCAAGAAGTCGATAACGGCTTGCTGATCGGCGGATGAAAGGGATCGAAAGCGGCGAATGACCTCGCGGGACTCGGAACGATTCCGCTGCGAGATGGAGGTGGTATACGGCGGGCAGATGTCGTCCGCGCTGGAGTAGCGGATCTCGCCGACCCTGCGTCCGGAAGGCACCGGGCAACCGCCGGCCGCCGGTGTCTTCGCGTCATCGGGCGGAGGCAAATCATGCATCTCGATGACGGCACGAAGCGCGTCGTCGAAGGTGCGGACGACGAGGGGTCCGTTCGTGACTTCGGAGTTCGAGTACACGGTGCCGGCGGGGTAGCTGTCGCGTGTAAAGCGACTCAGGTAGACGCGGGCGTCGTGAAGGAAAGGCGGTCCGACCTTGCCGATGCCCATGAGGGGTGGCGTGCGGAATTCCTTGCCGTTGGCCAGACCCTGCAAACCGATGAGCGCGTCGTCCGCCAGATTACGGGGCAAGTCCAGGGTGTTAAAGCCGTTACGCACCATGACCACAGGATCGCGAGGCGTGGAGGCGATCCTTTCCGACGTCACCTCAGGGCCCTCGTGGAGGAGGAGATCGGAGAAGATAGGAGCGTAGACGTTCGACAGATGTCGCCCCCCCGTAGCGGATGGCGACTTGCCGGTGGTGTGAACCGGGGTGTGGCAACCGGCGCAGTTCAGTCCTCGATCAAGTTGATTGATCGCGTTCTTGTCGCGACTGTCATCTCCACCTACGGCCATCCGTCCAGGGATCATCCGGTTTGCGAAGGCGACCAGATCGATGCCGAAGAGCTGCGCTCCGCGCTGAACCGAGGCCTCGGGAGTGCCCGGCGCACGAGCCGCATTGGGGTCGGACGAGCGCAGGATCGAAAGCAGCGTCGCGCCGAACTCGGGAGGGGCGGTCAGCCGGACGAACTGCCGGCACGAGAAAACCGCGGAAACCGGAAGCTCCGGATCCGGCACCTTGTCCTCGCAACCAGCAACCCCGACGTTCGCCGGGTTGTTCGGTTCGAGGGGCGTGAGTTCGGTGGTGAAGCCCAACTCCCCCTGGATTCCTCCGGTGATGAACTGCAACACCGTTGGACCTGCCGCACGTAGCCCGAAGCGGCTGAGGCGGACCAACGGATCGCCGCCCACGAAAGCCTGGTTCGAGCTGTTCTCATTGTGGCGGCCACTGATGCAGTCGCCCGGGCACTCCGCGAAGCGAGACACGCCTAGTCGCAGGCTCGATTCGTGGTCTCTCGCGTCGGTGGGGTCGTCGTTGGCGGCGATGTTCTCGGCAGGAATGGCTTCCATCAGGCCCCGCCCGATATAAGGCGGCCCGGCTCGCTCTCCGACCGCGCGCCGGAGCCCGACCGGGGAAAGACCCGTGGCGGGGTCTATGCCGCCCCGCAGGAAGGGATCCACCTCAACAGGCAGGATTGGATCGGGTCGGCAGGTGGAAATCGAGGGTCTTGTGTGCTGGACGAAGCCGTTGAAATTGGCCAAGGGCTCGAACGTGCCTCCGGAGGGTGAGAAGTCGCCGAAGATCGTGAAGGCTGCAGTCTTTCCGGTGTTGGTTAGAGCGTCAAGGTTATCGGCCGCGCGTCCGCCGCCGCTGGTGGGGTCATAGGATGTGTATCGGAAGTTGGTGGGTGTCGACCGTGCGGCGCGAGAGATGTGCGAGTTCACGCCCAGCAAGCCTGGCACGGCGTCGTCGGCGCTGAGGTGGCATCCCATGCAGCGCTTTTGATTGTTCACGGGCCCCAGCCCCTCGGCCGCCGTATGCTCAGTGGTGAAGAAGGTCATCCCCTCCATAAGGGAGACCTTCTCCTCGTCGTTAAGACTCGGGTAGCCAAACGCGGGAATATCGCCGGCCGTTAGCGGGGCCGGACCAACCTCCGCAAACTGGGCGCGGGGTACACGTTCGACAGGCCTTCGCTGGGAGTTGTCGGTGGGACCGGCGACCGCCGATAGATCGCGGTCCTGGATAGTGGGTAGGCTGTCGGTGATGCTGCCCTTCTGCTCGCAGCCGCCGAGCGCAGCGGTGAGCGCGAGGCCAGCCATCAGAAGCGCGGTCCGCATGATACGCCGCGCGTTCGCGGACGACGTGTGACGCAACAATTTGAGCATCGAAGTCCTCATCAACTGTGAGAAGTGGTCCTCGGAGAAGGCGCTCATCTCAGAAATCCCAGACGATGGCCATGAAGGTCCGCTTAATCCTGGTGCTGCGGTTGGGCAAGCCATCGAACTTGAAGAACGAGGCGCTGAGGGCGAGATTCTTGTGTATCCGGTAATCGCCGGTGACCTCGAAGCCCTTCACGTCCGTGCCGGCTCCGAGGTCCGAGTCGGCGTAGGTTCCGAGGGCCGCGTCCGCTTCAACCTTGCGCCACGTGCCGTGAAGGCTGAATGGCTTCAGCCTTCGCGTGAGGTCGCCACCAACCAGACCGAGGCTGACTCCGTATCCGTCCGCCTCGGAGAGAACCGAAGAGTTGTGGGCGTATTGCCCGAAAAAGACGATCTCAGATTTACCGAGGAGAGGAACTTTGACCGGCATCGCGGCCTGAGCGGACGCCGCGAAGATGTCGAACTCATTCTCGCGAAAGATGTGGACGCCGGAACCGACATCCACCTCGGCGTTGGTGATCTGAAAGCCGCTCCTGAGGAGGAAGGCAGACTGGCCGGGGAGCAATGAAGCGCTTTGCCCCGGCTCGAAACTCGGCGCCCTCGCTCCCGAATTCAGATTCTGCCAGTGGTAATACTCCGCGGCCAGGGTCACCCGCCGGACCTTGAGCTTCAGCTGGTCCGCCCACAAAGAAGTGTCGCCCACCAGTCCGGAGAAGCGCGCTTGCTGGAACCACTCGACAATGAAGTACCCGGCCACGTTCTCAAGGGTGATGGCCTGGCCCTCCGTATCCTTCTTAATCAGGAGGGTATGGAGGGCGGCGCCCACGGGAGAGATGTCGTCATCCATAACCATTTCGCCGCGGAGCACGCCTTTGTCCCCTCGCCAGAAAGGCTGAGGCATCTTGCCGAACACTGCATGGACCCGCTCCTTGTTGCCGAAGGGGCGGAGGTCGACATAGAACTGATCCAAGCCGAAAGTCACGGGCCGGAAGCCGTTACCGAGGCGGACGAAAGGAGATGCGGGATTCGGCGCTTCCCCCGCGCTCACCCTGAGGCCGCCGCTGACGCTGGACGTTGTGTCCTTGAACTCCATCCCGAACCGCAATCGGGTCAACAAGCCGTAGATGCTGTTGCCGGGAAGAAGGAAATCGGGCTTGTCCTGAATGGTGGTGAAGTCCTGGCGCAGCGTGACATTCGCGAAGAATCGAATGGGAATACTGGCGGTCATCGCGGGGGCGGGCGAGGGAGTCGCGGTCGCTTCTGGCGTCGGAGTTTCCGCCGGTCGCGGCAGGCCGTCGGCCAGCGCGTACGACGTCATGAAAGCAATGCTCGCGATCCGCATCAGCGCGGCTGCAAATCTGGACACGTTCAAAGCGTTGCCTCCTTTGTCGATTCCCCGCGACCATACATGAATCTAGTTGGACCCAGCAAGTACTTTACGCGTGAGGGCAAAAATATTTCGCCCGACATCCTCTAAGGTGTGCCATATTCGTCCACTCTGGGTGTATTCTCAAAAGATCTCGTTCGAGAGCGTCCCCGTAGAGAATCACTCAAGAAATCCTCAGGAGGTTTTATGTCTTCGATACTCGATCAGTTGAAATCCATGACCGTCGCGGTGGCTGACACCGGAGACATCAAGTCGATCAAGCAGTTCACCCCGCGCGATGCCACCACCAACCCGTCATTGATCACGGTGGCGGCCGGAATGCCCGAGTACGCGGACGTGGTGGAGGGCGCTTTGACCTGTGCCGAGAAGCAGGCCGGAGAGGGTGCGTCCTCGGACAAAGTGGTGGGCTTTGCCATGGACCGGCTGGCCGTCGAGTTCGGTCTGCGTATTCTGCAGATTGTCCCCGGTCGCGTGTCCACCGAGGTCGACGCCCGGCTTTCGTACGATACGAACGCCAGCATCGAGAAGGCCCGCTACTTGATCGGGCAGTACGCGGCGGCGGGCATCGGGCGCGAGCGCGTCCTCATCAAACTCGCGGCCACGTGGGAGGGGATTCGAGCCGCCGAGATCCTGCAAAAAGAGGGGATCAACTGCAACCTGACCCTGGTCTTCGGGCTGCACCAGGCCATCGCCTGCGCCGAAGCCGGCGTCCGCCTGATTTCCCCGTTCGTCGGGCGCATCCTGGATTGGTATAAGAAGGATACAGGTCGGGACTCCTACCCTCCGGCCGAGGATCCAGGAGTTGTTTCCGTCACCGCGATCTACAACTACTACAAGAAGCATGGCTACCAGACCGAGGTCATGGGCGCGTCGTTCCGCAATTCGGGTGAGATCATCGAACTCGCCGGTTGCGACCTGCTCACCATCGCTCCCAACCTGTTGGCCGAGCTGCAGTCACAGACCGGAACCCTGGTGCGCAAACTCGATCCGGCCAAGGCCGCCTCGATGGATATTCCCAAGACACCGGTGGATGAGGCGACCTTCCGGAAGATGCACGAAGCAGATCGCATGGCCAATGACAAGCTCGACGAGGGCATTAAGGGCTTCTCCAAGGCGATCGTCGCCCTTGAGAAACTGCTGACCGAAAAAGTCAGCGCGGTGGCGGCGAAGGCAAGCTAAAGACATCCGGCCCCTGTTCGGTTTGTGGCCGGCGTCCCCCGTGGCCCTGGCGTGTTCGCCTGAGGCCATGGGTCGGCTCCAGACCGGACTGACTTTCGTGAAGGCACGCCGACTCGACGTCGTCATAACAAACGCAGGAGCGAACAAGACATGGCGCAGGTGACCCGCACCGCCGCATGGACGGCCCTTCAGGCCCACCACCAGGACATGGCGAACGAGGCCATGCGTCGCATGTTCGAGACCGATCCTGACCGCTTCACGAAGTTTTCGGTTCGATTTGAGGACATCCTCCTCGACTATTCGAAGAACCGGATCACAGACGAGACGATGCGTCTGCTGTTCGCTCTGGCCGCCCAGGCAAACCTCAAGGCCTGGACCGAGAAGCTCCTGACCGGCGAGCGTATCAACATCACCGAAGACCGAGCGGTCCTCCACGTGGCTCTGCGCAACCGTTCGAACCGTCCGATTCTCGTCGACGGCAAGGACGTGATGCCCGACGTCAACCGTGTCTTGAAGCAGATGAGGGAGTTCTGCGACGCCATTCGCAACGGGGTCTGGAAGGGCTACACCGGGAAGGCGATCACCGACGTCGTCAACATCGGCATCGGCGGCTCCGATCTGGGCCCGGTGATGGCCACGGAGGCCCTGAAGCCCTACGGCAAGCCCGGACTTCATGTGCACTTTGTCTCGAACATCGACGGCACTCACATCGTCGAGACGGTCAAGCACCTGAACCCCGAGACCACTCTGTTCATCGTGGCCTCGAAGACATTCACAACCCAGGAGACGATCACCAACGCGCAGAGCGCGCGCGACTGGCTGCTGAAGAGCGCCGGGGACAAGTCGGCGGTCGCAAAGCACTTTGTCGCCCTCTCGACGAACGCCAAGGAAGTCTCTCAGTTCGGGATCGATACCAAGAACATGTTCGAGTTCTGGGACTGGGTCGGCGGTCGCTACTCGCTGTGGTCGGCCATCGGTCTGCCCATCATGGTCTACATCGGCCCGGACAACTTCGAGGCCATGCTCGAAGGCGGCCACGCGATGGACGAGCATTTCCGGACCGCTCCGATCGAGAAGAACCTGCCCGCGATCCTCGGCCTGCTTGGGGTCTGGTACAACAATTTCTTCGGCGCCCAGACTCACGCCATCCTGCCCTACGATCAGTACATGCACCGCTTCCCTGCGTATTTTCAGCAGGGGGACATGGAGAGTAACGGCAAGGGCGTGACTCGCGACGGAGAGGCGGCCGAGTGTTCGACCGGCCCCGTGATTTGGGGAGAGCCCGGCACCAACGGACAGCATGCCTTCTACCAGTTGATTCATCAGGGGACGAAGGTCGTTCCGGCGGACTTCATCGCCCATATCGAATCGCAAAACCCTATCGGCGATCACCATCCGATCCTTCTTTCCAACTTCTTCGCTCAGACGGAGGCGCTCATGAAAGGAAAGACCGAGGCCGAGGTGCGCGCCGAGCTTGCCGCTCAGGGCGTCGCCGGCCAGGCTCTCGAAGCTCTCGCGCCCCACAAGGTCTTCACCGGGAATCGGCCGACGAACTCGATCCTTATCAAGAAGCTCACCCCCAGGACGCTCGGGGCGTTGATCGCGCTCTATGAGCACAAGATCTTTACCCAAGGAGTCATCTGGAACATCAACTCGTTTGACCAGTGGGGCGTCGAACTGGGCAAGCAGCTTGCGAAGGCCATCCTGCCTGAGCTCGCAGGGGATGGGAAGGTGACGAGCCACGACTCATCGACCAACGGACTTATTAACTATTACAAGGAAAACCGCTGAACGTTTGGTCCGAAACCAGGATCGTCGTGAGGTAGAGTGACCCTGGTTTTGTCGCCGAATGGAATCGGACTAACTAGAAAAGAAGAGGGAATGCGATGCAGTTTGGAATGATCGGTCTGGGACGAATGGGCGCGGGCATGGTTCGCCGCTTGATGAAGGCAGGGCACACGCTGGTGGTGTTTGACCGCTCGGCGGATGTGGTTGCCGGTCTTGTGAAAGATGGAGCCACGGGCGCGTCATCGCTTTCCGACTTTGTCTCGAAGCTCGACAAGCCCCGCGCCTTCTGCATCATGGTGCCCGCGGCATACGTGGACTCCACCATCGCCGAATTGACGCCGCTGCTCGCCTCCGGCGACACGGTCATTGACGGCGGCAACTCGTACTACCACGACGACATCGCGCGAGGGAAGGCTCTTCTGCCCAAGGGCATCCACTATGTGGACATGGGCACGAGCGGCGGCGTCTGGGGTCTGGAGCGTGGGTATTGCCTGATGATCGGCGGCGAGAACGAGGTGGTCAAGCGTCTCGATCCGATTTTCAAGGCCCTGGCCCCGGGGCGGGGCGACATCGCGCGCACCCCCGGTCGGGAGAAGATCCCCGGCACGGCCGAAGATGGTTACCTCCATTGCGGCCCGGTCGGCGCCGGACATTTTGTCAAGATGGTGCACAATGGCATCGAGTACGGAATGATGGCCGCCTATGGCGAAGGGCTCAACATCCTGAAGCACGCCAACATCGGCAAGAAATCGCAGGAAGTCGACGCGGAGACCACACCGCTTCGGAATCCCGAGCACTACATGTACGACATCAACATCGGCGATGTAGCCGAGGTCTGGCGTCGGGGAAGCGTCGTCGCTTCCTGGCTCCTGGACCTCACCGCGCAGGC
>JAENWE010000357.1 GCA_016650185.1 Vicinamibacteria bacterium
CGCAGCAGGTTCATGACTCGGTCGGCCGTCTCCGGTTCGATGACCTTGCGCTCGGCCATCGGAGAAAACTCCCGGACCCTCTCTCCCGAGGGCTCATCGACGCGTTTCACGATGTACGGTCTCATCCAGTACCCGCCGTTCGCGATCACCGCCGCGGCGCTCGCCATCTGAATCGCGGTGACTCCGATTTCCTGGCCGAAGGACAAGGACGCGAGCGACAGGGAGCTCCACGATTTCGTGTTCCTCAGAAGACCGACGGTTTCTCCGGGAAGGCCGAGTCCGGTTCGAGCCCCGAACCCGAAGGCCTTCACCGAAGCGAAGAACTTCTCCGGTCCCAGGCGCTGCGCCACCCGCACCATCCCGATATCGCTCGACTTCGCAATCACATCCTGGAAGGTCAAGGAGGAGAAAACCGCGTGGTCGTTGATCCGAGTCCCGCCGATTTCGATGAATCCGTTTCCGCAGTCGATGACTTCGAGCGGCGACACCACACCTTCTTGCAGGGCGGCCGCGGCGGTGATGATCTTGAAAATGCTCCCCGGCTCGTACGAATCCGCGATGGCCCGGTTCACTCGATCCCTTTCCGGAAAGCTCGCGAACCGATTCGGGTTGAACGAGGGCAGACTGGACAGGGCCAGGACTTCGCCGGTGCGCGGATCGAGCACCACCGCGATGCCGGACACGGAGCCCGTGTTTCGCAGCGCCTCGCTGAGCGCGGTTTCGGTGACGTGCTGAATCCGCTCATCGATGGTGAGGGTTACTCTCCGTCCTTCGGTGGGAGGTGTTTCGACCTCGCCCATGGGCCGCCGTCGAGCGTCCAGCCGGAGGGTGACCCGGGCCGCATGGCCGCGGAGATCCTCGTCGAAGGCGTACTCGAGGCCGGCCATGCCCTGAGAATCGAGGCCGACGTAACCGAGCACAGGTGCGAGAAGGTTCCGCTGGGGGTAGTACCGCCGGCTTTCCGTTTCGAAACCGACTCCTTCAAGACGCAGTTCCCGCACCGCCCGCGCCACCGCGGGGTCGACTTGTCTCCGGATCCAGACGAAGGAGCGGTCCTGCTGAAGCTGAATAAGGAGTTCCTTCTGCTCCGCGGCCGAATACTCGAGCGCGCGCCCGAGCGCGCGGGCAGTCTCACGAGGGTCTCGGATCGCGGAAGGGTCGGCATAGATACTGGGCGCGTCCACGGAGATCGCGAAAGGACGCTCGTTGCGGTCCACGATGGCGCCGCGCCGCGCCTTCACCGTGATGGTCCGGTCAGACTGATGCTTGGCTTCCTTGAGCAGAAGCTCGTGGCGCAGGATCTGGAGGTGGAAAAGCTGGGCCACGATGGCGAGGGCCCACACCGTGCCGCAGATAGCCACGAAGTACAAGCGCAGATCGTGATTCCGCGCGGTCCTGACCGGACTTCCGAGCGAGGCGTTCGGAGACCCCGCGCCGGACGGACCGTAGGCTTCGCCTCTCACTGTTGAGACTCTCGGAGAGCCGTCTTGGCAGCCATCCGCGCCTCCTTTGGCAGGTTCTGCGGTCGCTCCACCACGATCACGTTGGCCGATACCGGCGGATGCAGGTCAAGGGAAAAAGCGATGGTCTCGATCCGCTTGAGGTCCCTCAGTGTCGCTCTCTCCAGACGAAGTTCGCGATTCTCCTCGAGGAGCTTCTCCTGCTCCCTCTGGAGTTTTCCGGCGGATGACCCGGTGTTCCTGAGGGCGGCGCGAGGCCAGCCGTAGGCCACGAACAGTCCGATGAGGATGAGGACCATGCCGCCGATCCAAAGGAGATCCTTCGACATGCGGTCGTCGCGAGTGCGCACAACCCGACGATTGTCGATGGAGTCCTCGACGTGGACGGCGTGGATGCGATCGACCCTCATGCTGGCCGTCCCTCGCCCTCATCGCCCCGCTTCGACACCACCCGCAGTTTGGCGCTCCGGGAGCGGGCATTGAACCCTTTCTCGTCGTCTTGGGGCACGATCGGCTTCGGGGTCAGCAGTTCGAAACCTCCCGTCTTCTTCAAGGACCGGAAGACGTTCTTCACGATGCGGTCCTCGAGGCTGTGGAAGGCGATGACCGCGAGTCTCCCTCCTGGCCGCAAAAGATGGGCGAGGCGTTCGAGGCCGACCTCGAGACCTGAAAGCTCGGAATTGGTGGCGATGCGAAGGGCCTGGAAGGCCCGGGTTGCAGGGTCCAGTCCGGGCCGGCCGCGGGCATCCCTGCGAACCAGACTCGCGAAGGCGCTGGTGGTCCAACGGCTGCGGGATCGGCGTTCCATGACGATAGAGCGGGCGATGGCTTTGGCCTTCGGTTCCTCTCCGAATTCGCGGAGAATCCGTTCCAGTTCCTTTTCGGATGCGGTATTGAGAATGTCGGAAGCGCTGCGTCCGCTCCGCGTATCCATGCGCATGTCGAGAGGCGCCTCGAACCGGAAGCTGAACCCCCGCTCCTGGGAGTCGAGTTGCAGCGAACTGACCCCGAGATCGGCGATCGCATAGCAGAGGCTTCGAGGAGGGATGTCCTGAAGGCCGTCCCGAAAGTCGCGGTGGCGAAGTTCCGTGCGTTCGGCGAAGGGCGCCAGGGCGCCCGAGGCGATGGCGAGCGCCTCCTCGTCCCGATCGAAGGCGATGAGGGAGGCCTCGGGATGCCGGGACAGGAGGGCGTGCGCGTGCCCTCCCAGACCGAGAGTGGCGTCGAGGATGCGTTTGGTTGGTTGAGGTGCAAAAGCGAGGATCTCTCGCCGAAGCACCGAGACATGACCCGCCGAGACGGATTCGCCGTGGGCCAAGGGAGGAGTCTCTGGTTCCACATCAGATCCCGAACTCCGCGAGTTGCTTCGCGTCTTCGTCGGTGAACGGTTCCTTCTCGAAGAGCCGTTCCTCGAGACGCTTCGAGTTCCACACCGCCACGTGATTCTGCTGGCCGAGGACACCGACATCGCCCTCCATCGACGCCATCTTTCGGAGAATCTGGGGGATCAGAATCCGGCCCTGCGCATCGACTTGGGCCACCTGCCCGAAGAAGTTCACGCGCTCCAGGAAGCGCTGACGCGCGGGGTGTGCCTGGGGCATGGCGGCGAGACGCTTCTCGATCTCGGTCCAGGCGTGAAGAGGGTAGATCCTCACGAATTCGCCCGAGATGGACGTCACGAAAAAGTCGCGAGACGACTCCGTCAACGCGCCCAGAAACGCGGAGGGAATCTTGAGACGGCCCTTGTCGTCTATTCGTGCAGGATGGTGACCGCGCAGCATGTCCTCGTCCATACTGACCACTTTTGGCCAATATTTTCCACAGCGACTCTAGGTCAGGGCCGACGAACTGTCAACCGAAGACTCGCGAAAGCGAGCGGGAACCTAGGCTTGGACTGTGGAAGGGCTGCCCGGTCCGAAGTTCAGCTCTGTGGAAGCCGCGTCCAGGAGGGCTTCCGCCTCGTTCGCAAACGACTTCCACTTGGCCCGAGGCCAGATTTCGAAACGGTCCATGGCCCCGATCACCACGACATCCCGCTCCAGACCGGCGAGGCGCCTAAGAGCCGGCGGCACCAGGATCCGTCCCTGAGAGTCGAGCCGGGACTCGTGCGCGCGCGAGGCGAGGACCCGGGACAACGCACGGGCTTTCTTCGAAAAGGCAGGCTGAGAAAGCACCTGTTTTTCCAACGAAAGCCAGGTTTCACGCGGATATCCGGCAATCGCGTCATCGAAGAAAGTCAGCACGAACGAGTCGCCCGCTTCCTCGATCTTTCGCCGGAAAGCCGGCGGTATCGCGACTCGCCCCTGGCGATCCATTCGACACTCGAAGCTTCCCGCGAACATGTTCCCCAGTTTTCCACAAATTCATCCACTTTTCCACAACCGAGCCCAGGTAACCCAGCCGGCCCGAGGTAGGGCTCTGGTCAATTGAGCGTCAGAGTCACCACGGACTGCTAGGATCCGCAGCCCTTGACCGCGCGCGAATACCTCCGCTCCAGATCCTGGTTGGGCTCGAAGTTCGGGCTCGAGACCATGCGGCTCCTCGTGCGTGAGTTCGGGCATCCGGAGCGCTCATTCAAAAGCGTCCTGATCGCGGGCACGAACGGGAAAGGGTCGGTCAGCGCCTATCTCGATGAAGCGCTCAGGGCGGTATCGCTCAAGGTGGGCCGCTACACCTCGCCGCACCTCATCGATGTGCGCGAGCGCATCACGGTCTCCGGGCACAACATCGGAAACGCCGAGTTCGAGAGACTGGTTCTCGAAGTTCGCGATCGATCCGAGGCCATGCTACGGGGAGGCCTGATCGAGAATCACCCGAACCACTTTGAGATCCTGACCCTGGTCGCGTTTCTTCACTTTCAGAGGCAGGCGGTCGACATGGCGGTTCTCGAAGTCGGCCTGGGCGGACGTCTCGATGCCACCAACGTGGCTTCGCCCATGGTCTCCGCCATCGTGAGCATCGATTTCGACCACGAGGAGTTTCTCGGGCAGACGCTCGCCTCCATCGCATCGGAGAAGGCGGGAGTGCTTCGGAAAAAGCGGGACGTCATCCTGGGTCCCGTGCCTCCAGAAGCCGAGCGCGCCATCAGACGCGTCGCCCACGATGTAGGCGCTCGCGTCGTGCCGGCGTTTCGGAACGTGAGCGTGCGGCCATCCGGTACCGGTCTAACCATCAAGACGCCCCTCTCGCGCTACGCAGAGCTGCGGCCGCTCCCGGGCGCTCACCAGCGTTGCAATCTGGTGGTTGCGATCCGCACGCTCGAAGCGATCGCTGCTTCCTGCGCGCCGCTGGATCTGGGCCGCGCGGTCGCGGCCATGAGCACCGCCGTCTGGCCTGGGCGACTCGAACGGATCTCTGGCCGCCCTCCCGTCCTGCTGGACGGGGCCCATAACCCGGCCGGGGCCCGGGCCCTTGGGACCTATTTGGCGGAAACCAAGACGCCCTGCGTCCTGATCTTCGGCGCGATGCGGGACAAGCATGTGCGCGAGATGGCGACGGAACTCTTCCACCGTGCGCGTCTAGTGATTGCCACCCGGGTTCGCATGCTGCGTGCCGCGACCACGACCCAACTGGCGGAGATCGGCGCCGCCCTGGGAGTCTCCGTCATTGAAGAACCCTCGATCCGCCTCGCCCTGCAAAAGGCCAAACGGAGCGCCCGACCCGGCGAAACCGTAGTCGTGGCGGGCAGTCTCTATCTTGTGGGAGCGGCCCGCAAACGGCTCCTCGAGCCGAAGGCGCCTCGGAAGCCACCTCAAACCAGTCGAGCGCTTCGCGTCGGACGATCGTAGCGGCGCACCTCCCGGCTTGAGGCGTGGCCGGCCGTTTCTGGACCTGAAACGGCTTAGGGAGTGGCTACGATGTTCGCCTCTACACTTTCTGGCCGTCGTGCTGATGTACGGCTCCGGCCTCAGGCTCATGGAGTGCCTTCAGGTCCAGGACGTCGATTTTGAGCGCGGGCAAATCGTGGTGCGGGAGGGGCAGGGAGGAAAGGACCGGAGGACCCTGCTTCCCGCGCAGGCGGTCGGCCTTCTGCGAGAGCACCTCGCACGCCTTATCAGTGTTGGGTAGACGGCGGAACTGCGCGGCGACGAGCGGTCTTGGCTACGATCGATGTCCGGCGAAGGGTACGCGCGTGAATCCTCGAATGAAGATCCAGCTGGTTCCGCCCACGGAGAGATATCGAGAGAGCTTCTTGCGTGGGCTTCGTGAATTCCGACACGAAGGCCTTCCCTGGTGGATCGGAGGCGACCTTGAGACCGCCGAACAGGACTTCGCCGCGTTCGTGGCAAGGAAGTTGGCGGACTTGAATCGGAGGGACGAAACGTTCGTTCCCAAGACGCATCTATGGGCCGTGACGGAAGAACAGTTCGTGGGGCGTATCTCCATTCACCACGAACTGAACGACGCACTTCGCGTCGAAGGCGGGCACATCGGCTACGATACCGTGCCGTCCTTCCGAGGCCGCGGAGTCGCTACGGAGATGCTGCGTCAGGCTTTGCCAGTGGCTCGCGCGCTCGGACTGACTGCGGTGCTCCTCACGTGTGACGACACGAACGCGGCCTCCATCCGCCTTATCGAAAGAAACGGAGGCTCGTTGCGGGAGACGAAGGCCCTCGATACGAACAGACCCCTGAAACGCTACTACTGGATCACCCTGTCATAGCAGCGTCACCCGCAAGCAGTCAGGTCTACCCATGCTGACCGCTGCCCCAAGGCTGCCCGACCAGGCGCTGCAGCAGACGGCGGGGCATGTAGGCTTTCTGGGGTTCACAGCTCACTCGGCCCCCGCCGCTGCTGAGCTTGGTCGTTGGACGGACAAAAGGACTGCATAGGTGTACGACCAGGTGCAGGGTGGGAGGGCCGGATGGACGATCGCCTACTGGATGCTGATGGCCGCCTTCATTCTGACCGCGGCGCTCAACCTCCTTCACGTGCGGGCTGGCTTTCTGACAAGCTACCTCGCAGACCTCACGGTGCCCTCTCTTCTCTATGTCCTCAGTAGAGACCTCGTGCCAGGGAAGTCCGCTTATCTGTTGCGACGAATGCGGTGGATAGGTCGCACGCCGGAGAGCGCAGCCATTTTCTTCTTTGTGGCAAGTAGCGCGACCGAGGTAAGTCAGATCATCTGGCCGAAAGGGATTTTCGCTGGACGCTTCGACCCGTGGGACATCGCAGCGTACGCTATGGGCCTCTTGGCCTGCTACGTCAGCGACAAGTCTCAGGGAGCGCGACGCCGACAAGGCGAGAAAGTTCGCTGATGCGTCCAACAATCGGAGGCGGACCAAGAGGCTGCGGGCAGGCCCGGGAGTAGGCTTTGAGCCTCGCTGGAGAAAGACATGAAAAAGAACAATCTGGTTGCGGTTTGTGGCACTTTGCTCACTCTGGCGGGGAGCGTCCTAGTCCTCCGTGGTGGAGCTCCCGAGGTCATGGAGTTCTTTGGAAGTTCCGCCTCGCCTCCGGCTGCTTCTGGGGAACCTGCGTGGATCGGGGTGGCTTTCATGAGAGCGTTTGGCGCGGCGACGCTTGCGCTCGGCCTCGTCATGATTGGGGCAAGCCGCCTAAGCGGTGAGGCAGCCCGAGTTCTTGGGGCTCCGCTGGCGTTCGGCTTGGGCATTCTCGGCCTTGTCACGTCTCTACAGGCGCAAGCCATTTGGAGCACCCCGGGAGCGTGGTTCCTGGTTGCGCTAATCGGCGTTGCCTGCCTCGTCGTAGCGTGGCCTCCCACCGAGCGTGGTGCTGTTGCCCGGTAGCCGCGCAATCACCGGGCCGCCCAACAATGGGAACCGACCATGTCGATGCAGACGGACTTGGGGCGCGGCGTGATGCCATGGTGCGATCTGCTGCAATGAGCCCTATCCTCCGCTTCTCCGGAGCTGTGAAGCGGGACCCCGCGGTTCAGGCATGGCTCCACGGGCCGCCGGAGCACCTGCGCGCGATTGCGCGCCCGTGGTTCGAGCGCATGAGGGAATGCGCTGACGACGTCCGAGAGCTGATGCACGACGGGTGCCCGACTGCGTGTGTCGGAGATGCAGGCTTCGGGTACGTCAACACCTTCAGGGCCCATGTCAATGTGGGGTTTTTCCGAGGCTCGACACTGCCAGCCCCTGTCGGTCTGCTGGAGGGAACCGGAAAGCTCGGTCGTCATGTGAAGCTCAAGCCAGGCATTCCCTTGGACTCCTCGGCACTGGAGGCCGTCATCACTGAGGCCTATCGGAACATCAAGGCGTGTCTCCGTTGACGTCACAGAACCGCCTGGCGTACGCTTCAGCGATGGGGCCTGAGCGGCGGGGATTGGGTGGCTCAACCACGGGGCACAGGGCGGCCGCCGGACCATCGGATGAAGCGGACACAGCACAGCCCTCCGTCGGCGCTTTGCGGCAACGTGTGTTCGACCGACCGACGGTGAGGTGCCTGTGACGGCAGAAGCGCTACTTGAGCGAATCGCAGACGGCCGGACGGACCTGGTCTGGGCCTACATAGCCCAGGGCGGTCATTCGTCTGCAAAAGGTAGTGGTATGCGATTGCTCGAGTGGTGCGCTTACTACGGCGACGTCAGCGCAATGCGACTCCTCCTCGACCACGGTGAGTCGCTACAGTCGCTGGGCGCGAACTTCGGGTTGAACGCCGCGGCGTTCCATGGTTACTGGCAACTGAGTGAGTTCCTGCTTGAGCGCGGAGCTGATGTCAATGGGTCGGACGCTGAGACCGGGGAGACTCCTCTCCATGCGGCCTTATGCACATCCCAACGAGATGCGCACGACCTCGTGGTCAGGGTGCTGTTGGCCCACGGTGCGAATGTCAATTGTGCGACCAGGCCATCGGCGGTAACCGGCTCCTTCATGCGTGACTGCAGGACCAAAGGCGAAACGCCTCTTCATCGCGCCGCGGCATTCGGCACGGAAACGACCATCGAACTGCTATTCGCCGCAGGCGCGCGAGTCGACGCCAGGGACGCAAATGGGGAAACACCGCTCAGCTGGGCGAGCTGGTACGCTCGACCCGATGCGGTCCTGACCAGGCTGTGCTACGGGGAGTACTCGATCTGTCCCGACAGAAAACCGATGCGGGTCTCTTTGTTGGGTCAGCCCCACGGGGGGATCTCGGGCGGGGGGCCAAGGGGATGAAGCTGACGAAGTCCGGTTGACTTCGGAGCCCTCGGAGCCCTCGCAGCCCTATTCCCAGTGTTGGGCGGACCAAGGGAGAGTCATCCCAGGTCGGGAAAGGTTCCCTTCGGCTATAGCGAGTCTCAACGAGAGATCGAAATCGGCTGGACGTTCCCGGCTAGGCGCCGCGGATGGCTTCCACCGGAGTCAGCCGGCTGGCCCGCAGAGCCGGAAACAATCCGGCCGCAAGGCCGATGATGATCGCGAACGCGGCCGACAGGCCGAGGCCGACGGGCGAGATGCTGAGTCCATCGTCGAAGGCCTGTCCGGCGAGGACGGTGATGCCGCTGCCCAGAATCACACCCAGCGCTCCGCCCACCACGGAGAGCGAGACGGACTCAATCAGGAACTGAAGAAAGATCGCGCCGTCGGTGGCGCCGGTGGCCTTGCGCAGGCCGATCTCGAAGAGACGCTCGGAAATCGCGATCTGCATAAGAGAGAAGATTCCGATTCCGCCCACCAGCAAAGAGATGCCGGCGATGGAAGCGAGAACGATCGTCCAGTTGGCGATGATGACGTCCACTTCCTTCCGCACCCGGACGATCTCCTCGCCGATGTTCTGCACCCGGAAGTCGGAAATCCCGCGATGGGCGCGCTTCAGAAGCGCCTTCGCCTCGGTCTCGCCATGGGTGAGCGCCGACTCATCCGGGACTTTGAAGATGATGGCCTCGACCGCACTCGAACCGGCGAACTGCCTTTGGAGGGTGGTGATCGGGATATAGATCTTGCGATTGTCTTCCTGCATGTCCCGGTCGTTGACGGTGCCGTTTCCGAGCGACCGGATCACGCCCACGATGTGGAATCTCGTGCCCCGCACCAGGATCTCGCGATCGATCGGGCTCTCCGCTCCGAAGGCCTCTCGGGCGATGATCTGGCCGATCACCGCCACCGGGGCCGTGGTCTCCACATCGGACGAGACCAGGTACCGGCCCACCGCCGCCCCTCGTCCGCGAATCGCTCCGTACTCCGGGGTGACGCCTTCGATGGTGAGATTGAAGTCTCGACCGTTCATCCTGACCCGCTCCCGGGTCGCGGCCAGGGGCGCTGCACTTTCGATCAACTCTTTCCCGTCGTTGATCACCGCGACGTCGCTCGACCGCAGGCCCTTCGAGTAGCCCTGCTTCTTTCTTTCGATCCGGTCTTCCGGACGCGCCGGCACCGCGAACATGACCCCATCGAAGCCGAGATCAGCGAACCCGGCTTTGATCGACACCGCGGCCCCGCCGATCACGGAGACCATGACCACGAGAGAGGTGGTCCCGAGGACGATGCCCACGAGAGTGAGAGTGGACCGGAGCTTGTGAGCGAAGATCTCGCTGATCGAAGTCCGAGCCGCTTCCCACAAGGTGGTGGGCAGGCTGGTCCTGGGGGCAGTCGGGGCGGACATCACTCGTACCTCAACGCTTCGACGGGCGAGAGGCGGGCGGCGCGGATGGCGGGATAGAAGCCGAAGAAGATCCCCACCACCACCGCGCAGAAGAAACCGGTCGCCATCATGGATGGCGTGACCGTCATGGTCTGCTGCAGGAGCGAGGCCATGATCCGGCAGAAACCGATACCGGTGAAGATCCCGATCGCTCCACCGGCCATGGTGACCAGGACGCTTTCGACCAGGAACTGCGCGGCGATATGGAGGGGCGAGGCCCCAAGCGCTTTGCGCGTGCCCACCTCGCGGACCCTCTCGTTGAAGGACGCGAGCATGATGTTCATGATCACGATCCCTCCCACCAGGAGGGAAATGGTCCCGCACACCATGAAGGTGACGTCGTAGACCTTCCCCTGTTGCTCCATCTGCTGCATGCGGTCCTTGCGGTTGTAGATCTCGAAGTCCTCCACTCCCCCGTGGGAACGCTTCAGCAGAGTCCGAACCTCATCGTTTCCGGCTGCGATCTGGTCGATCGAAGCCACCTGGACGTTGATGTAGGCGACCTTCTGATTCTCCCGTTCTCCCGAGAGGCGGTTCATGACCGTGGTGATGGGAACGAAGAGCATCTTGTTCATCCACTCGAGCGAATTCCCATCCGCCTCATTCCAGAAGAATTCCTTCTTTTCCATCACCCCGACCACGGTGAAGGAGGCGCCGGCCATCTGCACCGTCTTTCCGAGCGGGTTCTCGCCACCGAAAAGCTCATCCCGCCGCGTCGATCCGAGAACCACCACCTTGCTCGACTCGCTCAAATCCTGCTGGGTGATGAAGCGACCTTCGGCCACATGGAACGAATACATCGGCTCATACGCGGACGTGGCTCCCGAGAGCGTGATCCGCTTCTCGAATCCGCCCCGTCGCACCAGCTCCGGCCGCTCGATGGTGGGCTCGACCAGGCTCAAGTTCTTTCCGTCCCTCAGGAGGATCTGGGCGTCCTGATAGGTCAGTCCCTTGGAGTTCTTCTCGGTGGCGCTTTGTTCAGCGGCCTGAACGCTCTTGTTGTCGATCCGCATCTTGAGGATGCCGCCGGTGGTTTCGAAGAACTTCGTTGCCTGCTGACGCCCGCCATCGATCAGGCCCAACGTGGCGACCACCGATCCCACTCCGAGTACGATGCCTACGAACTGCAACATGCTGCGTGAGCGATTGGCGTTCATATCGGCGACGCCGTCCACGAGAGCGGCCCAGAAGGAGGAAAGGAAGCGCACGGGGGTCCTTAGGAACTAGGCGGCCTTCTGGAGGGCGTCCGAGAGGACGGCCCCGTCCTCGATCCGGATCACCCGGTCACAGCGCTCGGCGATTCTCGGGTCGTGGGTGACGATCGCGATGGTGTGGCCGGCCGCGTGCATCTCGTCGAAGATGCCCAGGATTTCACCGCCGGTCCTGGTGTCGAGGTTGCCGGTCGGTTCGTCGGCCAGGATCAGGCGAGGGTTCATGACGATCGCCCGCGCAATCGCCACCCTCTGCCTCTGTCCCCCCGACAGCTCCGAAGGCCGGGCCTTCGCGCGTTCTTTGAGGCCCACTCTTTCGAGGGCGATCATGCCGCGCTCCCGGCGCTCGGAGGACGACACCCCGCCGTACAGCATCGGCAGCTCCACGTTGCGAAGCAGCGACGCCTTGGGCAGCAGGTTGAAGGTCTGAAAGATGAAGCCGATCTTCTGATTCCGGATGCGAGCCAGTTGAAACGAGGAGAGGGAGGAGACGTCCTCTCCATCCAGCATGAACGTTCCGGACGTGGGCTGATCAAGACAGCCGATGATGTGCATCAGGGTGGACTTTCCCGACCCCGAGGGTCCGATGATGGCGACGAGTTCCGCATTCCCGATGGTCAGATCGACACCGCGCAGCGCGTTCACCTGCATTTCGCCCTGGTCATAGCTCTTGGTGACGCCGGAGAGTGCGAGGAGGGGTCGGGAGGCCTCAGAGGGGGTGCGATCAGTCATTGGATTTTTTCTCCTTGGGCCGGGTTGGATCTTCGACCGCGACCTCTTCGCCCGCCTTCAAGCCTTTCACGATCTCCGCTTTGTCGAAGCTCGCGAGGCCCGTCTCAACTTCACGAAGCTCGAACTTCGCCTTCCACTTGTCCTTCTCATCCACCTTACCCGCCGTCGCCGTCGCGTCCTTGTCCGCCGCGAACACGCTCGAGAAGAAGCCCTTGGATTCCGAGACCTTGGGCGCTTCGGGCTTCTTCACGTAGACCACTTCCTTGTCGTCCCGCTTGAAGAGCGCTTCGACCGGAGCGGTGAGGACTCCCTCCACCCGGTCGCCCAGCACATTCAGATTCGCGGTCATTCCCGTGCGCAGCTCCTGGCCCTGCCGGTCCACATCGACCTCGACCTCGAAGATCTTCACCTTCTCCTCGAGACGCGCGGCCGGCGCGATTCTTCCGATGCGACCACTGAAGCGGACCTTGGGATAGGCGTCCAGGGTGATCTTCACTTCCTGGCCCAGACGAACCTTCCCGATGTCCACTTCGTTGATGCCGGCCTTGATGATCATGGTCTCGACGTCCGCCACCGTGGCAATGACCGTGCCCGCGTTGAAACTGGACACCCCGGAGGTCACGGTATCGCCGAGCTCCACCGTCCGCCGGATGATCACGCCATCCATGGGCGCCGACACATTGAGCCTTTGAGTCGAGGAGCCGCTGACCAGGCCGATGGGGACGCCGCTCTCCTGAACGATCTTGTAACGCTCCACCGCGGCATCGTGCTGTGCCCGTGCGCTCTTGAAGCGCGTTTCCATTTCGAGGGCGGCCTGGAGCGAGAGGAGCCCCTGCTGCTTGAGCCCCTCGTTGCGGTCGTTGGTGGCGCGCGCTTCATTCAACGCGATCTCCGTCTCCGTCACGCTGTTCTTCACCTGAGCCAGATCGCGCGCCTGCGAGGGGTCCGGCTCGACCTGGGCAATGATCTGACCCTTTCGAACCTTGTCGCCCTCCCGCACCATAAGGGCCACCACCTTGCCCGAAAGCACCGACTTCACGTCGACTTTGACCTGGGGCTCGACCGAGCCCACTTCGCTGACCCGGACCTGGACATCACCCTTCTCGACCTTGGCCGTCTTGAGATCGTCTTTCTTGGCGTCCTTGTTCTGGTCAGAGCCGCCTCCCCGTGAGAGCGCAAATGCGGCTACGGCCAGAACGGCCACAATGACGAACCAGCTCTTGCGGCCCAGACGACGCTTTCCCTTCGACATGGCGCGACTCCTCGATGTTCAAAACTTCTGATCTGCATGAGCTAACGAGAGTCCCCGCCTGAAGGTTCCGGAGACGTATCATCAAAATCCACCCAGGCATGGCGCTTACACCCACTTTGCTTCTCGTCCCTTCGGTGTCGGCGGGCCAGATTCTTCTGCGTCGGCTGGCCCGGGAGAAGCGGGCCATTGCCGGCATTTCCGCCATGCGCCCGAAGGACCTGGCCCAGAAAATGGCCGAGGCTCTGGCCCACGCGTCCGGGCTCATGGCGTGGGAGAGCGGGCACGGAGCACTCCTCTCAGCCAAACTCCTCGCCGCCCACCCCGAACTGCTCAAACCCGGCCTGCCGGAAGCGCCGGTCGCTCGGGTCCTCGCCCGCACCCTTGATGACCTGCGGGCCTCGGGGATCAAACCCCTGGCCGTCCGCCGTCTGGCCGAGCGTAGCGGAAGCCTCGAAGATCGTTCCCGCCTCCTGGCCGTGGCCTCCATCTACGGGCGATACCACGCGGAAATCGACGCCCGATTCTTCGATGAAACTCGGCTCTACTCTGAGGCGGAGACCGCCGAGGCCCTGTTTCTGGCCGCGACCACGGTCCTTTTCTCGCCTGATCTCGAGCCGCGGGCGGACGAATTCCGATTCTTGAAGTCGCTCGCCGTTCGGTTCGGCGCCCACCGAATCGCGGACCGCGATTCCGAGGCGCCAGGCTCTTTCTCCCGGCTGTGCGATGAGGCTCACATCCCCGCCACGACCTGGGCGGAGACGGTGTTCGCTCCCATCATCAGGGAGTCACGAGCCGAGATCTCAAGTCTCACGGAAG
Source organism: Vicinamibacteria bacterium (assembly GCA_016650185.1). GTDB lineage: Bacteria > Acidobacteriota > Vicinamibacteria > Fen-336 > JAGNNV01 > JAGNNV01. Next base: position 14,061 of record JAENWE010000357.1, read on the forward strand.
GGCTCTTCGAAGCTCCCGGGTTTCCAGGCGTCGCGCATCGAAACCACTCCGCGAAGCCGGATACGCCTGACCCTTCACCCGCTCTCGCTTGGGTCACCGCTCCGGGCGAGGCCAGCGAGGTTCGCTCCATCGCACGCCTGATCCTGAAGGCCGCCCGTGAGGGCACGCCTTTCGATGAGATGGCCGTCGCGATCCCTCAGGCCGACGTCTACGCGCCCATCCTGGTCGACATCTTCGTGCGCGCGAAGATCCCCTTCAAGCTTCATCCCTCGCTGCCGCTTGCCACCGGACGGATCGCCCGGTCTTTTCTCCTCCTCCTCGGATCACGGGGCTTCGATCGCGGCGCGCTGCTGGAGTTTTTGACCTTCGCTCCGGTTCCCCTGGCCGACAAGACCGGCGACCCGGACCCTCCGCACCCCTCGGTCTTCGACCAGATCACCCGAGAGCTCAAGGTGGTTTCCGGGCTCGACCGCTTTCGCAAGGCGCTCGACCATTTCGTTTCCGAGGAATCGAAGGTCGAAAACGCTTCCGTTTCCGAAGGCCACCGGTCCTTGCGCTCCAGAAGGGTCAAGGCCGCGCGCGCGCTTCGCGCTGTGGTGGAAAGCCTCGACGCGAGCCTGGCCTTCACCAGGAAGAAACTACCGCTCGATCAGTGGTCAAACGAGCTTCTGTCCCTTTTTGGCGACTGGATCCGGCCCACGACCGAAATCGAAAGGACCGAAGCACAGCTCGTCTGCGAGACCCTGGAGGAGATCGGCGCATTGTCCACGGTGTCGCCGGCGGTCACGTTTGACCGCGTCTCGTCGGTGATCGAGGCTCAGTTCGAGCGCAAGAGACGTCCGCTCGAAGAGCGCTCGCGAGTGGGTGTGCATGTGGGTTCGCCAGAGGCTCTCTCCGGCGGGCGATTCCGGTTCCTGGCTCTCCTGGGTTTGGTGGAGGGAGGGTACCCTGGAATTTTCCGCCCGGATCCGTTTCTGCTGGACCCTGAGCGGCAGGCGTTGAGCGACGCCGTCTTCGCGGCGCCCCCCCCCAAAGCGGTGGCTCAGCTCAGCCTGTTCGACAACGATCCAGCAGGGTCCAACTACCCCGCCTTCGTGTCGCTGCCCACCACCAAGACGAGGGTGGCTCGGGTTCGACGGATGTTCGCGAGAACCCTCGATCAGGCCGAGGAGACACTGATTCTGTCTTACCCGCGCGCGGATGAGCAGACCGGCCGAGAACGCCTGCCTTCGCTTTTCATGATGGCGGCTCTGCAGGCCGCGAAGGGTGTGGCGGTCACCGCGGAGGATCTGCAAAAAGTGGTGACCGAAGACGAGGACGGCCATACCGATACCGATCTCGCCATCGACCTGGGCGAGCGGGACATAGAGGTGGTGGCGCGCCACGGACTTCAAGCTTTGTCCTGGCTCGAGCAGGATCGTCCGTTTCTTCGTTCCGCCCATGAGTTGTCCCGAGGCCGCGCGGCCCGGCGCCTCTCCCCCTTCGATGGCCTGGTGGGTCGCGAGGGAGAGGACACCCATCCGAGGCTCGATCCCATCAAGAGCGGCCAGGCCATCTCGGCCAGCCGGATTGCCGCCTTCGGCGAGTGCGGCTTCCGCTACTTCCTTCGCTACGTCCTGAGGCTCGAACCGGCGATCGAGCCCGAAGAGCGTCGCAAGCTTGACCCGCTCGAGAAGGGCACTCTTTTCCACGAGGTGGCGGAACTGTTTCTCCGCGAGCGCAGGGACCAGGGCACACTGCCCATTCGGAATACCGACGAGGAACGCGCGCGCCTTCTGGCTCTGGGGGATGAGCGACTGGAGGCGTGGGTGGAAGGGTCGCCGCCCCGGCTCGTTCTGCTCTGGCGCGCCGAGAAGAAGGTATTTTTGAACCTGCTTGCCGACTGGCTGGCCCGGGAGGCTGAGAACTATCGATCCCGGAAGACCACACCGGCTCACTTCGAAGTGTCGTTCGGGATGCCGCACCGTCGGACCGGCACGAACGAACCGCATCGCGATCTGCCTGTGGAGATACCTCTCGATGACGGCAGCGTGCTGAAGATCTCCGGACAGATCGACCGGATCGACCGGATCGACGCCGCGGACGGCGGAGGCCTGGTCCTTCGCGATTACAAGACCGGCAAGGCCCCGACCGATGCCGACGCTTCGCTTTTCAAGGGCGGACGTCAGCTTCAGATTCCCTTCTACATTCTGGCCGCTCAGGAGATCTTTCAAGGAGAGACCGTGGTCGAGGCCTTCTTGGACTACGTGAACGCGGGCCGGCAGGTTGCCTTCAACCCCGCCAAGGCCACATCCGCTACCTTCAGGGCGCTCCTCCTGCGGATCGCCGATCTGATCGGCCACGGCGTCTTCATGCAGGAGCCGTCGGCCTGCACATTCTGCGACTTCACGTCGGTGTGCGGTCCCACTCCCATTCTCGAAAGCCGCAAGCGCCGCCGTCGTATCCACGACCCCCTGGCCCGCAGGGTGGCGGAGCTCAAGCAGTTCACATGAGCAACCTGATTCCGCAAGACGAAGCCGTTCGCGAAAGAGTCCGCTCGGAGCTCGGCACGAGCTTTGTCATCTCCGCGGGTGCCGGCACCGGAAAAACGACGCTGCTTATCGATCGCCTGGTCGCAATCGTGCTGACCGGCTTCTTGAAGCTCGACCAGATCGCGGCCGTGACCTTCACGGAGAATGCGGCCACCACCCTCAAGCTTCGCCTGCGCGACGCCCTGGAACGAGCCCGGGCCGAGGCCGCAGACCCCGCGGTGGCGGCGCGAGCGAGCGAAGGTCTCGCCACCATTGAGCGCGCCCAGGTCTCCACCATCCACGCTTTGTGCGCGGCCATGCTGCAGGAGCGTCCCATCGACGCGGGCGTGACGCCTGGGTTCCGGGTGGCCGACGAAGCCTTGTCCGACTTCATATTTGAGGAGGCCTGGGAGGAGTGGCTTCAGGATCGGCTCACCGGCCAGGACGATCTTTTGGAGGCGGTCATCCTCTCTCGCATCCCTCTCGAGAAGACGGCGCCCATCGGCGATCCCATGACCCTGCGGAAGCTGGCCCGTCGACTGGTGTCTCAGCGTGACCTGGCCCCGCATATCGGGCCGGTGGATATCGATCCGAAACCGGTGCGTGACTGGTTCATGGCGAAAATCGCCCGAGCCGCCGAACTCATCGAAGGCCGGCCCGAAGCGGATACGCTCGTGGCCGCGGTTCGGTCGCTGTCGGCCGAGATCTCGAAGACCGCGACCCTCGATGACGCGGATCTGATCGTCGCTTTGCGTACGCTCCGCGTGCGCAAGGGCCTAGGCAACAAGAGGATGTGGAAGGCCGACGAGGCGTTCGACGAATGCCGAGCCATCACCATGGAGATCGCGGAGCGCGGCGCAGCCTGGGAGAAGGAGAAGAATGCTTCCTTCTATAGCGGCCTGGTGGTGGCGTTGCAGGGTGTGCAATCCATCTATGAGAGACGCAAGAACGAGGCGGGCGTGCTCGACTACGTCGACCTTCTGGTGAAGGCCGCCGAGGCGCTGCGCGAGAACGCGTCGCTTCGAACCTACTTCCGCAATCGCTACCGCGCCATCATCGTGGACGAGTATCAGGACACCGACCCGCTTCAGGTTGAGATCATCGAAGCCCTCGCCGGGTTTTCCGCCAGCACTCCGGAGGATCGATCGATTCCAGCCGCGTCTTACGTGGTGGTGGGTGATCCCAAGCAGTCGATCTACCGCTTTCGACGCGCCGATGCGTCGATTTTCGCCGCTGCCTGCGAGGCCGCGACCACCAGGCCCGGGGTCGAACTCGTTTCCCTGACTCAGAATTTCCGTTCGACTCCCGCCATCCTTCGCTTCGTGAATCGCTTCTTCAGCGGGACGATAAAGAAGAGCCAGTACGGCCAGCCGGACTACGAGGCGCTTGGCCCCAGTCCGACCATCGCCGATGAACCGAGCCTTCTCGCCCTGAAATTCGCGGTGCCCTTGGAAGCGGACTCATCGGTTCTCGAAGCGGAGGCCTCCGCCATAGCGGGTTTCGTGGCGGCAGCGGTCCAAAGCGGAACGCTCAAGGTCCGAGACGGAGGCCTCAGGCGCGCCAGTCGGGCTGGCGACGTTCTGATCCTGGCCCGAAGGCTGACACAGATTCGTCCTCTGGAGCAGGCCCTCGAACGCGCGTCCGTGCCTTTCGTGGTCGACGGGGGTCGATCCTTCTTCCTGCGGTCGGAAGTGGTGGAGACCCATGCGGTTCTCAGAGCCATCGATGATCCTTCCGATACCACCAGTCTGGTGGCCGCTCTTCGGTCCTCGTTTTTTGGAGTGTCCGACCGGGCGATCGCCGAATGGCGTTTTGCCGGGCGGGATCTTTCCATTCTGGGCGCCCCGGCGGCCGGCGACGAAGTCGGCCGCGCCCTGCATCTCCTGCGCCGCCTCCACGAAGATCGGACCAGACTGCTGCCCGCGGCTCTTATCGCGAAACTGTTCGACGAGACATCGATCTTCGCGGCCTTGCACGCAGCGGAGCGTGGTTCAACCGCGCGCGCTCAGCCCCGCATCTCGAACCTGAGGAAAGTGATTCACCTGGCCCGTCAGGCCGAACAACTCGGCTTGCTGACTTTGCGCGGTTTCAATCTGCTTCTGGCCAATCGACTCGATGGCGCGGGCGAAGAACCGGACCTTCCTTCCTCACGGCCGGGAGACCCGCACACCGTGAGGATCATGACCATTCACAAAGCCAAGGGTCTCGAAGCTCCCATCGTGGTCCTCTACGACTGCATGGACCGTTTCAATCCTCGGGTCGACACCGTCCCGCTGCGGGAGGAAGGAAAGATCGCCCTGGGCTTCGTCAAGGACTGCCAGCCCCCGGACTGGGATGTCCTGGCTCTGAAAGAAGAAGGCCGTCTGCGCGAGGAGACCCACCGCCTTCGCTACGTCGCCTGCACCCGCGCTCGCGACTGGCTTGTCGTTCCGATTCCTCCGCCCACGGAGCGGGTCGGTGATTTCTGGCACGATGTCGCCAGAGAGGTTACCAGCGCGGATCCCGACATTGTCCACCTCGACGCGGGCGCCGTGGCTCTTCCCGAGGAACCCGCCGATGCCTTCGCCGAAGGTCCGGCAGATGAGCGGCCCGCGGGATTGAGCGACTTTGCGGTTCGCCGCACCGCTCTCATCGCCTCCGCTTCGGAGAACACCGCGCGTCCCGTGCCGGTCCGCGAGGACGCGGCTTTGGAGTCGCCTCCCGCGGTGGAGCCGCCCGAGTTCGTGGGCCGGGCCTTCGGCTCTTTCGTTCACCGCCTTCTCGAGCTCGCCGATTTTTCCAAGCCCGACTCGGTGCGTCGGATCGCGCCCGGCCTCGCGCCCTCGTTTCCCCTGACCAAAGAAGCGGTGGCGCGCGCCGAGGCGCACGCCGAAGCCGCCCTGTCTCTTCCCATCATGCGCGAGGCCGCCCGCGCCGCTTCGGTGTTCCGCGAGATACCGATCAGTTACATTGAGGAGGATCGCCTGCTCGAAGGCATCTGCGATCTGGCCTTCGAAGACGAAAAGGGATGGGTGGTGGTGGACTACAAAACGGAAGCGATCGCCGAGGATCAGGTTCTGGCCCAGGCCGCCCATCACGCGGCGCAGTTGAGACGCTACGCGCGCGGCCTGGCTCTCGCGTCCAATTCTCACCAGTCACGGCGGTTCGTCCTGTTCACCTCACTCGGGCGGCAGGTGGCGGTTTGAGTTTCATCTCACCCGTGGTTCCCGCCTTCTCGGAGAAAGCCCAAGAGAGAGTTCGTGACGCGCGGGATTTCGCGTGGTCCGCCTCGCGACACGACACCTTCGCCACCTGTCCGCGCAAGTACTATTACTCGTACTACGGGATTCTCGAGGATCCCGAGGTTCAACGATTGAAGCGCCTCTCCGCCCTCGCTCTGTGGGCCGGCTCCGTGGTGCACGAGACCATTGAGGAATTCCTGCGCACGAACGACGCCATACCGGAGCCCGCGGTGCAGGAGGCGCTGATCCGATCGGTGGTTCACGGCCGGATGCTCAACGAGTGGAAGGAGAGCGAAGGCGGCATCCTGGGCTTCCGACTGTTCGAGCACGAGTACACCCAACCCATCGAGCAGGAAGACAAGAAGATTCTGGTCGGCATCGTGATGCGTTCGATGAAGCATTTCTTCAAATCGTCTCTTCTGCGCGAGGCGTTCCGGGTGAAACGGTCGGCCTGGCTCTCGATGGAAGAGCTGGTGTCGTTCCACGTTGACGACGTCCCCGTTTTTCTTCGCATGGACCTGGCCTTCCGCGACGAACGCGACAGGGTCAGGATCGTCGACTGGAAGACCGGCCGCAGCGCCGGGAAGTTCAACGACCTCCAGATCGCGGGCTATGCGCTCTATGCCGCCGAGCAAGGGTGGGTGAGCTCGGCAACCGAGATCTCCACGGAGCTCGCCTACTTGTTCTGGCCTCGATATGTGCGGAAGGAGGTGACCCAGCCCGTGCTCGACCACGCCCGGGCTTTCGTGACCCGAAGCGCCAAGACCATGCGCGCCCTGCTGGCCGACCCCGAGGCCAACACCGCGCGGATCGAGGATTTTCCACGGATCGACAAGCCGCGCATTTGCCGCCGGTGCAATTTTCGAAGGCTGTGTTTTCCGCGGGCCGACGCGCTCGACGTCCGGCCCAGCCGTCGTTCCGTCGCGAAGAACCCGTGAAAGCCCTCGGTCGCGAGTTCGCGCTGTTCGCGTTCTTCGTCCTGGCGTCCGGTTTCGTTCTGCGGCCGTTGCCCTTTCATCTCGGCGATACCATCCCGGCCGGGAGCGATCCGCCGCATCACCTCTACATCCTGAGCTGGCTTCTCGACCATGGTCTCTCCGCGGATCGGTTCGAGGGAAGGATGTTCAGCCCGGCCAAGAACGCAGTCCTGCGGAGCGACCTGTCGATTGGAACCGTGGCGCTGATGACGCCGATCGCTCCCTTCATTCATGACGACGAGCCTCTGGTGAGGTTCAACCTCGCCACTTGGCTCGCCCTCGCATTTTCCGGCTGGGCCTTCTGCCTTCTGGCTCGGTCCTGGACCGAGTCAATGCCGGCCGGACTGTTCGCCGGCATCACCGCGGTGCTCGGGTCTCATCAGTCTTTGCACTACGTCCACCTCAATCTGCTCTCGGTGGGCTGGCTGCCCATCTTCCTTCTGGCTCTGGACCGGCTCTTGACCCGCGGCTCGCCTGGCTGGAGTGTCCTCACCGGGCTTTCCTTCGCTCTCGTCGCCTGTTCCTCCGGCTACTACGGAGTCGCCGCGAGCGTCATCGCGGTGGTGTTCTTCGCCCGCCGACCTTCGGCCCAAGGACTCAAGTGGGGAGGGATCGCCGCTTTGCTGGCGCTGATCCTTCTCTCGCCGTATCTCATCGCCTATGCCTCGCTCCACGCCGAGGAAAGTCTGGTTCGCACCAGTCGCGAACTGGCGAAGGGATCCTGGACGATCACCGATGTCGGATCGCGGACTTTGTTGCACCGACTCTGGAATCCGGCCCCCGGGGAGCCGCTCTTTCCTGGCCTGGCCGTCCTGGGTCTTGCGATCTATTCCCTGCGCCGGGGCGGCCGGCTGGAGAAGACGCTCGGTCTTGCGGTTGGGCTTCTCTTTTGGCTCGGCCTGGGCGAGCCCGGAGGGCTCTACCGGATTCTGGGCCTCGTGCCGCCCTTTTCCAGCATGCGGCATCCGGTGACGCTCAGCGCGGTGGGCTTGATGCTGCTTTCAGTGATGGCCGCCTTTGGCCTGGCCCGCCTCCCGAAATCGAGGGCCTTCCTTAGCCTTACGCTCCTGGGAACGGGGATCGTGGAAACTCTGCCTCCGCCAAACGACTTTTTCGACGTAGCCCCAGGAGTTCCTCCAGTCTATGAAGTCGTTCTGAAACTTCCGCCCGGTCCCATTCTCGACATTCCGCCTTATGAGGCATCACCCCTGATCTGGGCGGCCCGCCGCGGCTTCGAGACCGTGAACGGCGGGGGCGCCTTCATTCCCGCCCTCACCAACCGCATCGAGACCACGATTCAGAATCACTGGCTGACTGACGGTTATCAGCCCATCGACGAATCGAAGGCGGCGGCCATTCTTCTGAATGAAACCTCCATGCGCTACCTCATCCTGCCCGGGGGAAGGCGCGGAGGTCTCGCCCCCCTGATGGACCGATTCGCCGAAAGTCACTGTTTCAAGAAGCTGGGCGTCTATCAAAGCGACCAGCTCTTCGAAGCCGTTCGAGACGCCTCCTGCCCGGCATGGGCTGGGGGCGCCGGTGCCGAACCCTCGCCATGAATCGGCTCGGCGGATGAGCACGTTGGCAGAAGCGAGAACGCGGTAAGGTCTTCGCCGGCCGCAGCCTTGTCGAGGCGATGGCCGGTGTGAAAGAGATCGACGACTTCGAAGCGGAGCAGGCGACCGCCTGATCCTGCACTCGATCCCCCCAAGACGTAATATCTAGGTCCATGGTGCGTCCTGAAGCAGACGAACGGCAGTTGAGTTTGTTTGCAAGCTGTATTGATCCAGCGGGTGAGAGTCCCGTTCCGGTA
>JAENWE010000358.1 GCA_016650185.1 Vicinamibacteria bacterium
AATGGAGGACGGCTCGTTGGGGATTGCCCATGCAAGGGATTCGAGACTGAGCGCAAGCGAAGGACCGACGCCACCTCTCTCAAGCCAGCCCTTGTTGGCGGGCCACTGAAGGGATCACGAATGCAAGGGATTCGAGACTGAGCGCAAGCGAAGGACCGACGCCACCTCTCTCAAGCCAGCTTTTCGGGCCATAGGCCCGACAAAGCTGGCGGAGAGAGGGGGATTCGAACCCCCGGTGCAGGTTACCCCGCACAACAGGTTAGCAACCTGGCCCGTTCAGCCACTCCGGCATCTCTCCGCGTTCGGTCGACTCAGCCCATCGGGGCCGCTAGGATGGGCAGCTTGAAGACCGAGGAGCGTATCACGAAGACGGCGGGGGACGGTTCCGAGACTCTGGCCGCTGGGAAGGGCCGTCGGTTCCTGAAAACCGGTCTTGGTCTGGGGCTGCTTGCGGCTGCGCTCGGAGCCGGCTACAACTACTACCAGCTCCACCACGAGACGACCGAGGGCGAGATCGCACGCATCGAGTCCTTGATCGTGGCTGGTAAGGATGAGGAAGCCCGCGCCCTGATGATCAGCGCGCAGACGCGGTCCCTCCACCTGGACGCCCTTCGTCTTCGAATCGGTCGCGCCTTTCTCCGAGAAGGCCGGCTGGGTCCGGCCACCGCCTTGCTTTCGAAAGTCGAAGGCTCCCTCATCAAAGAGGAAAGGCTGGCGATCGCCGAGTATTTCCTCGGCGCCGGCGATCCCTTCTCCGCGGTCCGCTTCTATGAAGCCGCCATGAGGACGGGGGTGCCCCGCGGGGCTACCCTTTTGGGGCGCTATGGCGAGGCACAGTCGCTTGCCGGCAACGCTGAAAACGCCGTGGCCGCCTTCAAAGAAGCCCTTTCCCTGGATGCCTCGAGAGTTCGGGTCCGTCTCAATCTTGCGGTCACGCTCGCGAACATGAATCAGTTCGGGGAGGCCCGCGCCGAGACACTCGCGGTGCTGAAAAGCGAACCCGAGAATCCGAAAGCCCTTCAACTCCTGGCCGCCCTCGGCGAGCTTCGATAGCCCTCTGCTGTTCTGCTGTTGACAAAAGCCCGTGCGTGGTAGCCTCCAGTCACACCCACAATTTCTCGGCCCCACGTCTCGGCGCCGATCAAAAATTCTTACGATATCGAGGAGGTTCGAATGAAGTTTTCCCGCGCCTGGCGCATGTGCTTATCTTTATCACTGGTGGCCCTGTCCGATCCACTTTTCGCGCAGCAGACCGGCGTCATCTCTGGGAGTATCACCGATACCAACGGAGGCGTCCTCCCTGGCGTTACCGTCGAAGCGCGTTCGAATGTCCTTCCCGGACCTCGTGCAACGACGAGCGGCGGCAACGGGGACTACCGCCTCCCCGCCCTGCCCCCCGGCGAATACACGGTCACCTTCACTCTTTCCGGCATGCAAACCGTGACCCGCAAAGCCACCGTCCAGCTCTCACAAGAGACCGCCCTTGACGCGAAGCTCGGCGTGGCTGGACTGACCGAAGCGGTGACGGTCACGGCGGCCGCGACCTTCATTGACAAGGACAGCGCCACCGTGGCCACCGGCCTTAGTTCGACGCAGCTCGCCGAACTGCCTACGGGCACCGAGTACCGCGACCTCATGAAGCTCATCCCGGGGATCCAGTACACGCAGGACAGCGTTCGCGGGCCCTCCGCCGGTGGGAGCGGACAGGACAACGTCTACAACTTCGACGGCGTCAATGTCACTCTTCCCCTCTTCGGGACCCTCGCCGCCGAACCATCGTCGCACGATATCGCCGAAGTCATTGTGGTGAAGGGCGGCGCGCGCGCGGTCGACTTCGATCGCGCCGGCGGACTCTCGATCGACTCCGTCAGCAAGACGGGGACCGACAAGTTCAAGGGCCAGGTCGACTATCGCTTCCAGACCCAGGACATGACCGCGAACCTGAAGGCCGGCACCCGCACCCGCTACGACCAGGACCGTGCGTGGACCTCGGCCGGCCTCGGCGGTCCCCTCCTCACGGATCGGCTTTTCTTCTACGCCTCTTACTACCGGCCCACGGTCGATCGCGCGAACCAGGCGAACGTCTACGGCGAACTCCCCGCCTTCAACAGCACGCGCAACGAGGAGTTCGGAAAACTCACCTTCACGCCGAGCTCGAACGTCCTCCTGAACGCGAGCTACCGCTACTCAAAGCGCCTGGAAGTCAGCGATCAGTTCAGCGCCGCCGCAGCACCCACCACGGGCACGGGCGGTGAGTCCACGCAGAAGATCTTCACCGCGGACGGCTCGTGGGTGATCAACCCGAATAGCTACGCCACCTTCAAGTTCACCAAGTTCTCGAACCCCGGAGGCAGTCGCCCCGACTTCGAGGCGAATGCCACGCCGAGCACAACCGTCGGCACCCGGCTGGACATCGCCAATCTCGACACCATCGGTCGCTTCTCCGTTCCCACGCCGATTTCCGGACAGACCGCGTTCAACAGTTTCATCCAGCCGCTCATCGACCGCTACGGCTACAACGGTGCCAACGGGAAGGCCGGCGGCGGCATCGTGGGATACGGCCTCGAGTTCAACAACCAGGACTTCTACCGCGATTCCGGCCAGGTCGGCTACAACCTCACGGTTGGAGGCAGCGTCAAGCACGACCTCCATTTCGGCGCCCAGATGTACAAGGACTCCGAGGACCTCATTCGGAGCTCGAACGGTTGGGGCCAGCTCACGGCGCCCGGAGGGCGCATCAGCATCCAGGGCCAGCCGGTCTTTTACCAGGCGACTTTCGGCCAGCAGACCACCGGCGCCATTTCGCCCATTCATTCCGAGTACGAGTCGACGAGCCTCGAGTTCAACGACACCATCCGCACGGGACGCTGGACCTTCAACATCGGGGCCATCGCCAGCCGTGACACGCTCTACGGTCAGGACCTCAAGGAGGACGCGAGCACGCTCTCCGGCTATGTCTTCGAGCGCGGGACCCGGTACAAGATGTACCAGCTCGACTTCGGCAAGATGATCCAGCCTCGTCTGGGCGCGACCTGGGCCTACAACGGCAAGGACACCCTCTACGCGAGCTTCGCGCAGTACAAGCCGGCCGCCAGTTCGCTTCCCCGCGCGGCCTCCTGGGCTCGCAACCTGAGCGGCGCGCGGGTCGACGCCTACTTTGATCAGAGTGGCACGTTGTTCGCCGCGGTTCCCGTCGCCTCGTCATCGGGCAAGCTCTTTGTTCCCGATATGACGCCCCGCCGCACCGACGAATTCCTCCTCGGCACCGCGAAGACCTTCAGCCATGGAGTCAGCGGACGCCTCTACGGCCGCTACCGTGCCGGTTCGCACTTCTGGGAGGACACCAACAACACGGCGCGCACTGCGTTCAATCCCCCGGCGACCGTCCACGGCGTCGCGGTTCCCAAGGAACTCTATATTCCGGATTTGAACGACAAGGTCGCGCAGATCGGCAGCGGCTCGAGCTACGTCATCGCCGAGCTGGATGGCGCCTACACGCGCTACTGGGAAGGCACAGCCGAACTCGATTGGCGCGGCGAGAAGGGATCGGCCACCCTCTCCCTCTCCACCGCCCGCTACTACGGAAACTTCGACCAGGACAATTCCACCACGGGCAACGACGCGGCCATCTTCATCGGGTCGTCGAACATCGCGGACGCCGCCGGCCGTCAGTTGTGGGATTTCAAAGACGGCACTCTACGCGGTGATCGACCTTTCATGATGAAGCTCTCTGGCTCGTGGCGCCTTTCGTGGAATGCCACGGTTGGCGCTTTCTTCTTCGCGCAGTCCGGCCAGCCCTGGGAGATGTGGAGCTATGAGCCGTACCGCGCGCTCACCACCAGCACCTCGAGCACGAACCGCTATGCCGAGAAGGCAGGCTCGCGGCGGTCTCCCTCGCACAACCAGCTCGACCTCAACTACACCCAGAGCTTCAAGCTGAAAGGGTCGGTGCGCCTGCAGCTCATCGCCAACGTGTTCAACCTGTACAACAAGCAGACGGGATACAACTTCGACCCGTTCTTCAACAGCGCGACCTTCGCCCAGCCTCGGAACTACTTCGACCCGCGGCGCCTCGAAGTCACCGCACGCCTGCGGTTCTAGACGTCCCGCCGGCGAGAGCCGGCACAAAGAAGCAAAGGAAGGCCCGGCTCGTCATGCCGGGCCTTTCTTCTATCTGGACACGCCCTGGAGAAACAGGCGTTCGCGCGCGATCAGTTCGCGCGTCGTGGCGTCTGCCTTCCGCCGAGCCATGCTGATGCGCGAAGCCGCGTCGGGCTCTCGGAGCAGCACGCTCACCTGTGCCCGCTTGAAGAGCGCCATGGGGTACTCAGGGTGATCCGCCGGAACCCGGTCCAGAGCCACGCGTGCCTCCTGGAATCGTCGGGCCGCCAGGTAGAGGACACCCAGTTCCAGATCATTCCGGAAGTCCTTTCCTTGAAGGGTTCGGGCCGCCTCGAAGGATTGAATGGCGAGGGACGTGTTCTCCACGTCCATCGCGCGCCGTCCCAGGGCCACAAGCTCCGGCCCCGTCGGCGCGCGCAGTGCGTAGATGCGTTGGTACAGAACGATCGCCTCCGGGATCCTGGCCTGCCTCTCACGGATCCGGGCCAGGGATTCAAGGGCCGGGAGGCGATCCGGGAAATCGGCCAGGACTCGATCGAGCATGGGGCCCGCTTCCTCCCATCGCTTTCCCCGTGCCCGGTGGAGGGCTAGGTAGGCTCTCACGTCGGCCGACTGGGGGGAGATGTCCTTCGCCCGCTCAAACATCCGTTCCGCCGCGGCCTCGTGCCCGAGAGCGGAGTGGGCGGTGGCCAGGCGCAGGGTGGCATCGAGGTTCCTCGAATCAGCCCGGAGGATCTGCTCCAGCGGGGGAATAGCCCGGGCGTACTCTTGGCGCACGAAGAAGCCCGAGGCCTTCTCGATCACCTCGAACAGCCCGCTCATGTCAACGGGTCGGGGCGCATCCTTTCGCACCACCGGGGCAGCCCCCGCGCTGACGTACCCGAGACTCGCCAGCTTCTTTCGGTCTTCCTCACCCAGCGCTGCGGATGCCCGGGCGAGGCCGGGTGAAGGCACTGGGTAGTCGAGAAGCGCGTTGCGGAGGGGCCTCGAGAGCAGATTGTCTCCGGCGAGGTCCCTCGTTTCGAAGGGGTCGGCGACGACGTCGTAAACCTCGGTCCGGCCCGCCGCGATGGCCTTGTGGGCGTTATCGACGGCCATGATCTGAGGTTGCCAACCGTATTCCAGAAAAGGCTTCATCGCTTCTCCGAGAACGATCTCCCTCCCACGCATGGCGCGCAGGCTGTCCGCCGCGTCAAGGCCGGCCAGATCGAGAAGGGTGTGGAAGACGCGGCGCGTGCTTACCGGAAGGTCGCTCGTCGCGGGCAAAACCCCAGGCCCTACCAGTACCATGGGCACGCGCATCGTCGATTCGTAGAGAAGGATGCCGTGCTGAGACTCGCCATGGTCCCCGAGGCCCTCACCATGGTCGCCGACCACGAGGATGGCTTCCGGACCAGGTGCGCTCCTCTCGAAGGCCGCGATCAGCCGGCCCAATTGCTCGTCCACCGCTGCAATTTCGCCGAGATAGGGATTCTTGGCGAACCGGGACGAGAATGGTTCGGGCGGAGCGTACGGGGCGTGCGCGTCGAAGTAGTGAACCCAGAGGAACAGCGGTTTTGTCGAGTCCCCGAGGAGGTATTCGATGGCGCGATCCGTGGTCTGCGTCGCAGAACGTTCCGTATCCGTCACGTCGTCGTAGGTCTCGAACCCACGACCGAGGCCAAACCGCCGCGAAAGCACGAACGAAGAAACGAAGGCCGCGGTTCGATATCCCACCCCTTGGAGCCGCTCGGCCAGAACCGCATGATCCGCGCCCAAGGTCCGCGCGTTTTCATGGATGTCGTGGCCGGCCGGATACAGCCCCGTCATCATCGAAGTGTGAGACGGAAGCGTTTCGGGCACGGTCGCGTAAGCGCGAGTGAACAGCCGTCCACGTGAGGCCAGGGCGTTGAATGCTTTCGTCTCGATGCCCTTGGCTTCCGGACCGATGGAGTCGGCGCGTGTGGTATCGAGAGTGACCAGAAGAATCGAGAGCCGTGATCCGGTAGGGTGCGCGGCTCCGGCCTCCGGTTTCGCCGCCGGCGAACACGCGTTCACGGCGAGGACCAGGGCGCCGACCCAGGCAGCCCCTCTCGCGTTCACTTTCAGCGCAGGCAACAAAGTGCCCTAACGTTAACCTTCCCAAACCACCCGCCTTCCGCCTCGCCCATGCCCCAGAAGATACCCAAACCGCTGAGCGCGCCCACTCTGAGCTGGGCTGCTCTCGCGTTCGTCGTCGGGACGTTCTTGAGGCTCTACTTCATTTCTTCCCAAGGCGCATGGGACACGGAATACTGGAAAGCGTGGGCCACGGCGGCCGCCTACTCCGGCATCACCCAGGCCTACGGAGGGCCGGAATCAGTCCCGACCGCGGATTTTCTCCCTCAGCTGCTCGGAAACAAGCCCCGCTTCGAAGTTCCCTTCCGAGGCCGGGATTATGTGATCGACTATCCGCCGCTCGCGCTTGCGGTGTGGGGGGAGTCCTGGCGTTTCTTCACCTCGAAACCGCGCCCTTTTCGCGGGGCCGAGGCGGAAAACCTGGCGGTGAAATTTCCTCCCGTCGTCGGAGACTTTCTGTCCGCGGGCCTTTTGCTCTATGCGTTTCGCGCCGATCGCCGAAAAGCCCTCCAACTGGCCGTGGCGTATTGGATCTTTCCGGTCACTTGGGTCTCATCCGCGGTGCTCGGAAACTTCGATGGCTTCGTGTCCCCATTTCTCCTCCTGGCCGTCTTGTTGGCCACAAGCTCAC
>JAENWE010000359.1 GCA_016650185.1 Vicinamibacteria bacterium
GCTCCGGGGACGCGATGCGGTGGTTTCAGGTTCCAGCTCGACCGGAGCGGTATTCCGGGCATTCGTGGCGCGCCGCGCGCTGCGGATCGCCCCGATCTACTATCTGGTGGTTCTGGCCGGATGGTGGGTCGGCTATGGACCTATTGCCGACCTGATGCCCTGGCATCTGACCTACACCGGCAACATCGCGATGACCTACTTCGGTGCGCGCCTGGCCCAGGCCACCCACCTTTGGTCACTGTGTGTCGAGGAGCAGTTCTACCTTCTCTGGCCGATCGTGGTCCTGTTTGCCCCAGCGAAACGCTTGGCGGCCATCGCGTTTGGACTCGTGGTCTTCAGCTTCGTATACGAAGGCGTGGGCACCCTTCTGGGGCGAACGTTCGAACAGACGCATCTGGTCCTTCAGGGGTCGATGGACGCGCTTGGGCTGGGAGCGCTGCTCGCCGTCTGCATGAGCCGTGAAGAGCGCGGCGCCGCGGGTGGACTGTCCGCTCAGCGCCTGTCGTTTCTGGCCGCGCTTATCGGGGGCCCCCTGCTCTTCTTCGCCCAAGGCTACAGATATCAGATTGGCGTAAAGGCCACTGACCAACTCACCTACCGGCTGCCGGGCGACATCGGCCTTGCCCTCGTCTCCCTCTCCCTCGTTTATCTGGCCACCACTTCCGGGCCCTCGCTGGTGCGGCGGTTTCTTGAGCTGGCCCCGCTGCGCTACCTCGGCAGAATCAGCTACGGGATCTACCTCTATCACTTGTTTCTGATCGCCATCGGTCGTGAGATCGCCCGACGGTACGGGGTTCCCGAAATGGATCGGGGTTACGGAATGTTCTTCTTCTACAGCGCCATTTCGATCGTCGTCGCCACCGCCTCCTGGTATCTGATCGAAAGCCCGATCAATCGACAGAAACGGCGGTTCCCGTATCCGCCCCAGACAAGGCCCGCCGCGATACCTGGTGAGAATCGGCGCCCGCCGCCGCGTAACGTGTAATACGATCTACCTCGCGGCTTCCATGAGGATCCTCATCAGACTTTCCTTTTTGTGTCTCTTCTCCACGGCTTGCGGCGCGAGCTCCAAGGGAGTCGCCGCCCCCACTCCCACCAGCAGGAATGTCACCTTCGTGGCCTTTCTCGACGAGAATCGAAACGGTGTCCTGGACGACCCCGAAACGATCCGCATACCGGGTGCGGAGATCTTGTTCGGCGGCGTCGCCGGAAAGACCGCGGCCACGACGGGCTCATTCGCGCTCGATGTGCTCCAGAGCACTCAAACCCTGTCCGTCAATCCGTCCAGCCTTCCCCCTTATTACCGCGCCCCGGACCCTGCGACGGTCACGCCACCCCTCTCCGGCCCTCTCAACGTTCCCATCGCCCTGCCCTTGGGCGCGGGGGCGACGGCCGGGGTGTATCTGTCGTTTGGAGACAGCATTACCAACGGCCAGGTAGGGGTAGGCGACGGCCAGGGTTACACCGGGCAGCTCGAGAGAATGCTGGCCGAACACTTCAGCAAGGCTCGCGTGATCAATGACGGCGTAGATTCGTCGAGCTCTGAGCGAGGGGACGAACGGATCATCGCCTCGCTGATCGGCGGTCGACCCGCTTTCACCCTCATTCTCTATGGAACGAACGACTGGGGCGACACCCGCTGCAGTGACATCCCGTGTTTCACGATCTCGAGCCTGCGCTCCATCGTGCGGAAGGTGAAGGCGGAGGGCGGATATCCGTTCGTCGGCACTCTGCTGATGACCAACGTGGGGTTCGACTTCCGGGCTTCGCCACAGCGCAATTCCTGGATCCTTGCCCAGAACGACCTCATCCGCCAGATGGCCGTCGAAGAAAACGTGGTTCTGGTCGACCTACATCTCGCCTTTGAGAGGGCCGGTGTGCCCCTTGGGGATTTGTTCGTCGACTACATCCATCCCTCGGCGCTGGGGTACACCGTGATGGCCCGGACCTGGTTTGACGCCATCACCAAGCCGCGTTAGGACCACCTTGACGCAGGCGCCGATCTGAGGCGAGGCCGAGATCGGCGGCGGGCGACCGGGTACGCTGGTTCGCGGGAGCCTCGGGCGAACATGGCTTCCGCATTCATTTTTTCGTATAGTCCACCGCCTTCCGAGGAGATCTCTCTCCGAGGCGGGCTTCCTCTAGAGCACTAGCGACCAAAACATGTTCACGCTCAGACCCGGCAGACAGGTCCCGACCGTGCTTCTCCCGGTTCTTCTCGTCGCTACCCTGTCCGCGCAGGGTGCGTGCGGGTCGGGCGCCCCATCCCCCTCGTCACCCTCTGCTTCTCAGCCGGCGCCCACCCCGGCGCCAAAACCCTTGAACATCGCCGTGATCATGACAGATGACCAGGATTCGGTGAACGCCCGCGATATGCCGAAGATGCAGTCGTTGATCGCGGCGCAGGGCGTCAACTTTCAGAATGCCATCGCCACCACGCCACTTTGCGCCCCGTCGAGAGCCACTATCTTCCGCGGTCAGTACGCTCACAGCCATGGGTCCAGGAGCAATGACCCGCCTTTGGGCGGATACGCGCTCTATCGGGACGGCGGACTGGAGGGAGATTCCCTGCCGGTGTGGCTCCATGCGGCGGGTTACCGGACCGCCTTTGTCGGAAAGTACATCAACGGCTATCGCCCCGGATTTGCGTTCGTCCCGCCCGGTTGGGACGACTGGCTGGCCCTCACCCAGCCGCAGCGCCACGAGAATTTCACCTTCAACGAAAACGGACGGGACATGAGCGCTCCTTCGGGGGTGTATCAGACTGACTACCTGGCCACTCGCGCCATCGAGTACCTCAAGCGAACCGAGGAAAGGGAC
>JAENWE010000360.1 GCA_016650185.1 Vicinamibacteria bacterium
CCGTGCTCGAGCGATTGCTGGACACGGAAGGCGACCATGTGCCACTGGTGATGGTGACGGTGACCAACAACACGGGCGGCGGTCAGCCGGTGGCGCTCGAGAATCTGCGCGGCGTCCGGAAGCTCTGTGACAAGTACAAGAAGCCCTTCTTCCTCGACGCCTGTCGTTTCGCCGAGAACTCCTACTTCATCAAGATCCGCGAAGAGGGCCAGAGCGAACGTACGCCGAAGTCCATCGCGCAGGAGATGTTCCGGCTGGCTGATGGCTGCACCATGTCGGCCAAGAAGGACGGCCTTGCCAACATCGGCGGTTTCCTCGCCATGAACGATGACGCTTTGGCCGAGCGCTGTCGCAACCTTCTGATTCTGACTGAGGGCTTTCCGACCTACGGCGGCCTCGCCGGGTACGACCTTGAGGCCGTGGCGCGGGGTCTGGAAGAAGTGGTGGAGGAGCCGTATCTGCGATACCGGATCCGCTCGACCGAGTATCTGCATGAACGGATGGTGGCGGCGGGGGTGCCGGTGATCCGGCCGGCCGGCGGGCATGCGGTCTACATCGACGCCCGGGCTCTGCTGCCTCACATTTCTCCGCTTCAGTATCCGGGGATTGCGCTTGCGAACTCGCTATACGTGGAAGCGGGGATCCGCGGGGTCGAGATCGGCACGGTGATGTTTGGCCTTCAGCATGACGGGACCGAGAAGGTGCCGCCGATGGATCTCGTGCGCCTGGCCATTCCGCGCCGCGTTTATACGCAATCGCACATCGACTATGTGGCCGAAGCGGTGATCGGCGTGGCCGCGATGAAGTCCGAGCTCCGCGGCTTCCGAATCACGAAGGCGCCCTTGGCCCTGCGCCACTTCACCGCGCTGTTCGAACCGATTCCGGGCTGACCCAGATCCGCGAACGGGGCCGCTTTTCCCTCGAAGGAAGGACGTCTGCGGGAAAGTACCAAGACACCTGTTGCGGTGAAGCGACCATGACCGAGTGAGGCCCTCTTCGCGGTAACCTTGGCTCATGCAGCTGGTCCTCCTGCGCCACGGCCAAAGCGATTGGAATCTCCAGAACCGGTTTACCGGCTGGACCGATGTCGATTTGTCCGAGAAGGGGGTTGATGAGGCCCATGAATCCGGCAACCTCCTGCGTGAGGAAGGTTTTACCTTCGATATCGCGTATACCTCGGTGCTGAAGAGGGCGATCAGAACACTGAACTTCGTCCTCGACGACCTCGATCTTGCCTGGATTCCGGTCGAGAAGACCTGGCGCCTCAACGAGCGGCACTATGGCGACCTCCAGGGCCTCAATAAGGAAGAGACCGCGAAGAAGTACGGCGAGGCGCAGGTGAAGGCCTGGCGTCGCAGCTTCGCGACGCCGCCCCCGCCGTTGGATCCGGCCGACGAACGGTCCGCGCACAAAGACCCTCGCTACGCTTCTTTGCGGCCGGATGAGATTCCGCCCGGCGAGTCGCTCAAAGACACCATCGCTCGGATGATGCCCTGTTGGGAAACCCGGATTGCGCCCAGTGTGCGGGCGGGGAAACGCGTGATCGTGGCTGCCCACGGGAACTCTCTTCGCGCTTTGGTGATGCATCTCGATGCCATGAGCGAGGCCGAGATTCTCGAGTTCAATATTCCAACCGGTGTGCCCCTGGTCTACGACCTCGACGAGAAACTGACCCCCCGGGGCAGGCGGTATCTGGGGGATGCCGCCGCGGTGGCTGAGAGGGCGGCAGCGGTCGCGGCCCAGGGCGTTTCAAAGAAGTAGTTTTCAGGAGTCAACAAACCGTCATGATGCGTTCCGCTTTGTTGTGGGCGTCCGAGAATCAGACACTCCGGGAGTCGTTTCCGAAGTACGGATTCGCCAAGGCCGCGGTGCGGAAGTTCATGCCGGGCGAGAGAGTGGAGGATGCCCTCCCCGAAGCGAAGCGCCTCAACGACATGGGCGCCGGAGTCATCTTCACCCGTCTGGGCGAGAACGTTCTGGACAAGGCGGCCGCCCAGGAAGTGGCCGACCACTATTCGCAGGTGTTCGCCACCATCGCCAGCCAGAAGCTGCGTGGCGAGATCTCGGTGAAGCCGACTCAACTCGGTCTCGATCTGCCTGGGGGCCTCGATCTATGCAACGCGCACATCGATCGGCTCTGCTCCGAGGCGCAAAAGGCGAACAACGTTCTGTGGATCGACATCGAGGGCTCGAAGTACACCGACGTCACTGTCGATATCTACCGTCGCGCGAAGGCGAAGTTCCCGAACGTGGGCCTCGCCCTTCAGGCCTACCTCCATCGCACCATGGCCGACCTGGAGTCGCTCCTTCCCCTCAAGCCGATCATCCGGCTGGTGAAGGGGGCTTACCTCGAGCCCGCGTCCATCGCGTTTCCGAAGAAGAGCGATGTGGACGAGAACTTCTACAAGCTGGCCGTGCGTCTGATGAAGGACGATGGGGTGGGCGCGGGCGCGCGCGCGGTCTTTGGCACGCACGACTCGGTGCTGCACGAGCGGATCGCAAAGAGCGCCACTCATCTCCAGAAGTCGCAATACGAGTTCCACATGCTGTACGGAATTCGGAACGAGGAGCAGAAGCGACTGATCGAAACCGGGCACACCGTCTTCGTTCTGGTCAGTTACGGCGAGTTCTGGTTTCCCTGGTACATGCGCCGGCTGGCCGAGCGTCCCGCCAACGTCTGGTTCGTGGTCAAGACCATGTTCCAGGCCTGAGCCCGGTGGTCTTCGCAATGCCGTCATCAGGCGGCGTCCGGGTTCTAAGCGCATGAGTGATCCAAGAACCGGCGAACATCGCACCGGCACCCTCCGCACGGCCACCGGCAACCTTCGCAGGTCGCTCGCGGTTTACGCCGCGGCCGAGCCGACGTTGCATTTGCTCGTCTTTCTCGGCTCGTCGTCGCGCGGAGACGCGGGGGGGACGGCGGATTTCGAGATCGGCTACATCGCCGAGCCTGAGTTCGACGCGCGGACGTTCCAGCAGTTGGCCGCTTCGGTGCTCGATCGGGAGAAGGTCTCGATGGCCAACCTTCGGCGAGCCCCTACCACCGCGTTTCGCGCCGCGCGGGAGGGCGCTCTCGTTTTCGAAAGGACGCCCAACAGCTTCGCGGAATTTCGGGAGCGCGCCATCCATAACTGGTGTGAACTCGCCCCCGTGTTGAACGCGGTCTACGATCGCATCGAGGCTCCGGCCAGGACGGCGCCTAGATGAAGGCGATGGATCCGGAGCTTTTGAAAGAGCGAGGCGTGGTGATCGAGGCGCACCTGGCGCGGATAAGAGAGACCTTGCCCGAGGACCCCGTCACCTTCACGCTCGGGACCGACACCGTTGACGTGGTGTCGTTGCACCTTCTCTTCGCCATTCAGGTGGTGCTGGACTTGTCGATCTTCGCCTGCATTCACTTTGGCCTGCAGGCCCCGGCGAGCTACGACGACGCGGTCGGACGCCTTGCGCATGCCGGCCGGATCACCGACTCGCTGGCCGATCGTTTGGAGAAGGCGGCGACCTTCCGGGACGCCTTCGTTCATGCCTTTGACCAGATCGATGCGGCTTCGATCTATCGTGCGGCCAGGGTGCTGCCCGACGATCTGCGGATGTTCATGGCCGACCTCGGCAGGCAACTGGGAGAGTAGGCCCCGCGTGTGAGCCTCCCGCTCCTTATCGTCGGCGGCGGCATCGGGGGTCTCACCCTCGCCGCTCTTCTTCATCGGCGTGGCCGCGAATTCCTGGTTCTCGAGCGGGCGCCTGGGCTCGCGCCAGGAGGCGCCGGACTGGTCTTGCAGCCGAATGCGATCAAAGCTCTGCGCATCGGCGGGATCGATGAGCAGGTTCAGAGCCGGGGCGAGGCGATGCGGCGGCTCCAAGTGCGCGACCATCGGGGGCGCATCCTGTCGACCATCGATGCCTCCGTCCTTCTGTCCAATTTCTTCGCCGGTGCGGTCGGGTTCCATCGTGCCACGCTGCATGCGGCCTTGCTTGATCTGATTCCACCCTCCTCCATCCGGGTGGCCTCGACGGTGCGAGGGCTCGACCAGACCGAGTCCTCCGTATGGGTTGAGTTGGAGACGGGGGAGCGTCTGGAAGCAGCGGGTGTGGTGGGCGCGGACGGACTGCACTCAGTCATCCGCCGTCAGTTGCGTCACGATGGCGAGCCGCGATACGCGGGGTACACCAGCTGGCGGGGCGTCACTTCGCGTGGTTCACTCTGGCCGGCGCGGCAGATGTGCGAGAGCTGGGGGCGCGGCGCCCGGTTTGGTCTGGTCGCCATCGACGGCGATCGCCTTTACTGGTTCGCCACCGCGAATGCGCCGGCGGGCGGTCGCGATGCGACCAAGGCCGAACTCCTTCGACGTTTCGGGGCTTGGCACGATCCTATTCCCGCCGTGATCGAGTCGACGCCCGAGGAGGCCATTCTGCACACCGACATTTCCGATCGCGAT
This sequence comes from Vicinamibacteria bacterium, assembly GCA_016650185.1. GTDB lineage: Bacteria > Acidobacteriota > Vicinamibacteria > Fen-336 > JAGNNV01 > JAGNNV01. The sequence goes on from JAENWE010000360.1 coordinate 4,437, forward strand.
CCGGGCCAGAAGTGGGGTGAGGGTCGGGTCACCCTGCTAGGCGACGCCGCTCATGCCATGACGCCAAACCTGGGTCAGGGTGGAGGTCAGGCCATCGAGGACGCCGTGGTGCTCGACCTCGTTCTCTCGGCCGAGGCTGACTGCGCACGCGCCTTTAGAGACTATGAATCACGCCGGCTGACTCGGACCGCCCGGGTGGTGGAGCAGTCGCGTCGCTTCGGTCGTCTGGGCCAGATCGAGAACGGCATGGCCCGCCTGGCCCGCGACTGGGCGATGAGGATGACTCCTCTTTCCGTGACCCTGCGCTCGTTGCGCTGGCTCTACGACTTCGATATCTGACTGGATCTCGAGGCTTGCCAGTGAGCGAGCGATCCGACAATCAGACCCACGCCACCAGTCGGAGGGTGAGAAGCGCACTCACCAGGACGAGCAGGGCGATGGCGATGCGCAGGCCGCTTCCTTTGCCGGCAATTCCCAGTTGGCCCAGCCTGGCGATGAAGGCCCTGGCCCCCACGCCGTCGTAGCCCGCCCCCGCCATGAGCTGGGTGACGGCGCCTGTTTCTGTGGATTGGTCAGCGGCATGTTGCGCCCTCGGTCACTCAAGGCGGGAGCGACGGTGTTCGATCAGTAGTACACGATGACCCGGAACGAGCCGCTGTTGTCCTGCAGATAGTCGTCGTTGATGCCGAGGAACAAAGTCCCTCGCCCGCGGACCCGGATGGGTCCGGAATCCTTGCCGATGAAGAACGGATCGCCGGATTCGCCGATCTTTCCGATCAGAGCCGCGCCGGGACGGCTGGGGATGGGGCGCGCGGCATTGCGTGGCGAACCGCTCTCTCCCTCGGGGCCGTCCTTTCGCCCTGGACCCCAGCGCACCTGTCCGCGCGATTCGAACCAGACTTCCTGGCCTCCGCGGAGCTCGATGTCGGTGCGAGTCCACGCCATGGAGCCGCGGACATCGACCTCGCGCTCGCGGAGGCCAGAGGGACGCTCGTTGCCCGAAGGCCCACGATCCTCGTCGTCCCGATTCCGGTCGCGGTCTTGATCCCTGAACTCGACTCGATCGACCTCGTCCACCGAGAAGCGCTCGGTCCGCCCGCGGTTGACGAGGAACTCCACCCGTCCATCCCGCACGGAGAGCAACTCTCCGGTGTACGAGCGGCCATTGCGAAGGACCAGGGTGTCGGCGAAAACGGCGACAGAGCCACAGGCAAGGATCGCGGCGGCGATCACGAGGTGGCGGTTCATGGGGGTCATCGGTATCTCCTGTAGGTATCGGTGTGATTCGATCACACTAGTGTTCTGCCACGTAAGTACGAGAGAAACCCTCTCCGAATATTTGTTGAGCCAGGAGCGCGCGCTGGAGCTCGGCCCTTGGTTTCATTCAGAATGACACCGTGGCCTCAGTTCATCACCATCGGACCTGCCATCTCTGCGAGGCGATGTGCGGCCTCGTGATCCAGACGAACGGCGGGCGCATCGAGAAGATCCGCGGTGATGAGGACGATCCCCTCAGTCGCGGTCACCTCTGCCCCAAAGCGATCGCCCTTCAGGATCTTCACCACGATCCGGACTGGTTGGCGGGTCCGCTGCGGAAGCGGGGCCACGACTTCGAGGAAATCTCGTGGGATGAGGCTATCGACGAAACCGCGGATCGCCTTCACGGGGTGCAGCGGGCGTTCGGGCGTTCGGCGGTGGCGGTGTACCAGGGCAACCCCGTGGTCCACAATCACGGCGCTCTGATCTTCGGCCAGCTTTTCGCGCGCACGCTCGGCTCGCACAGCAACTTCTCCGCGACCTCCGTCGATCAGCTTCCGCAAATGGTGGCGGCGTTCCTCATGTACGGCCATCAACTTCTCATGCCCGTGCCCGATGTCGACCGCACCCAGCATTTCCTCATTCTGGGCGCAAATCCGCTGGCTTCGAACGGCAGCCTGATGAGCGCTCCGGGAATCCGCAAGCGGCTTATGGATCTTCGCGCACGCGGAGGCCGGGTGGTCCTCGTCGATCCCCGGCGCACTGAGACCGCGGCCTACGCCGACCTCCACCTGGCCATCAAGCCCGAGGCCGATGCTCTGTTCTTACTCGCCCTCATCCATACCATCTTCGCTGAGGGCCTGGCCCGCCCCGGCCGGCTGGCCGGGCTCACCGAGGGGATAGATGACCTCGCTCGGATCGCCAAGGCCTGGAGTCCCGAGGTGGTGGCCGACGCGGTTGGCCTGAGCCCGGACGTCATGCGTCAGGAGGCTCGCGAGTTCGCGAATGCGACGTCTTCGGTTTGCTACGGACGGGTTGGCATCTCCACCCAGTCGTTCGGCGGCCTCGCGTCTTGGCTGATGAATGCGCTCAACGTGGTGACCGGAAATCTCGATCGGCCGGGGGGCTTCATGTTCACCCGTCCTGCTGTCGATGTGGTGGCTCTGGCCGCCCGCGCCGGGATCAAGGGACGGTTCGGAAAGTACCGGAGCCGAGTGCGCGGTGTCCCCGACTTCTCCGGAGAGTGGCCGGTCGCGACCCTGGCCGAAGAGATCGAAACGGCGGGCAAGGGTCAGATCAAGGCTTTGGTGACTCTGGGCGGGAATCCCGTCCTGTCGACTCCCAATGGCGGTCGAATGGAACGCGCTTTGCGCGGTCTCGACTTCATGGTGTCGATCGATCCCTATCTGAACGAGACCAGCCGATGGGCGAATCTGATCCTGCCGCCAGCCTCGCCCCTCACTCGCGACCACTACGATCTGGTCTTCCATCTGCTTGCGGTGAGAAACACCGCGAAGTTCTCTCCTGCGATTTTCGAGAAGTCGACTGAGGCTCGCCACGACTGGGAGATTCTGCTCGGTCTGACCGAGGGCTTGGTCCGGAAGCGTGGCGGCGATGGCGTTGCCGCTCGCCTCGCTCGCCGGGTGATGGGCCGGCTCGGGCCGCGGGGCGTGGTGGGTCTGCTGCTCCGCTTTGGCCCCTACGGATCCGGTCTCAATCCCATGGGCGGGGGAGTCTCGCTCAAACGACTTGATCGAGAACCTTCGGGAGTCGATCTCGGCCCTCTGGTCGCATGCCTGCCCGAGCGGCTGTACACCGAGAACAAGCGAATACAACTGACGCCTCCCGTCTTCGTGGAAGACCTGCCGCGATTGCTTTCGTGGATGCGAGAGTCGGCCAGGCGTGGCGCCTCGTTGACCCTGATCGGCCGTCGAGAACTGCGCAGCAACAACTCGTGGATGCACAACGCCGAGCGGCTGATGAAGGGAAGGGATCGCTGCACCTTGCTGATGAATCCTCTGGACGCGGCCGCGCGGACGATCTCGAATGGACAGATTGTGCGCGTCAGGTCGCGGGCGGGGGAGGTTGAAGCGCCGGTGGAGATCACAGATACCATGCGTCTTGGGGTGGTCTCGTTACCCCACGGTTTCGGCCACGACCGAGGAGGCGTTCGGCTGAGCGTGGCCCGCAAACATGCCGGCGTGAGTTTCAACGATCTCGCGGATGATCAGCGGATCGACGACCTGTGCGGAACCGCGGCGTTCAGCGGAACGGAAGTGGAGATTCTGGGAGCTTTCTGACGGGCCAAATATTCAGGAAACCGGCTTCAACCGCGCGGCCCTCCACCGAGTCAAAGTTAATACGGTGTGTTCTGAGACAATGGCGGATTTCCGGGAACCGACCGTTTTCAGGCAGGCGCGAGTGCGGGCGCTCCGGCCATTCTCAACAAAGGCAGGATAATGCGCAGGACGCGTTCAACCGTCGGTTTACTCTTTGCTTCTCTGGCACTTACCGGGTGTGGGGATAAACCCTCTCCGGCGCAAGAGAGGCCCGGTGGAGGGCCCGGGGCAGGGGGGGGCGGCGGTGGTGGAGCCATTCCGGTCAAGGCCGGCCCGGTCATGGTTCAACAGGTCACGTATCGCATCCAGGCGGTCGGAACCCTGGAGGCCGAGGACATGGTTCAGGTGACGGCCGAGGTGGGAGGCGTGCTCACTGAAGTGAAGTTCCGCGAGGGCGACCGGGTTGCCACCGACACCGTGATCGCGCGGATAGATCCTGATCGTTACCGCCTTGAGGCCGAGCGTGCGGAGGCTAACTACCGGCGAGCCGTGGCGGATGGCGAGTACGCCGCGGCCACCCTGGCCCGCCGCGAAGCCCTGGCCCGGGAGAATCTCGTTTCCATAGAGGATCTGAATCAAACTCGCACCGCTAACGAAAGACTGGCAGCGGACGTGGCTTCGGCCAAGGCCGCGCGCGACCTCGCCGCCCAGAACCTATCTCGTTCCGCGGTCAAGCCGCGCCGGGGAGGGGTTATCGACAAGCGCATGGTCGATACCGGGGCGTTCGTGCAAATTGGCGCCCATCTGGCCACTCTGGTGGATCTCTCCAGACTCCAGTTGCGCTTCAAAGTATCCGAAATTGAATCCCTCCGGGCCGCCAAGGGGCAGACCGCCACCTTCCGGGTCGCGGCCACCGGCGATCGAGAATTCAGCGCGCGCATCTATCACGTGGGAGAGGTCGCGGACCCCGCATCGAGGCAGGTCGAGGTTCTGGCCTGGGTCCAGAACCCGGGTGTCCTGAAGCCCGGCTTTTTCGCGGAGGTGAGCCTCCCCAGTGATAGCAAGAAGGACGCGACCGTGGTTCCGGAAACCGCGATTCAGGCGAGCGACCGTGGCTTTGTCGCCTTTGTGATTCAGGATGGCAAAGTGGTCGTGCGCCCCGTGGAGCTCGGGCCGCGCACCGGAGGCGGCAACGTTGAGATTCTCTCCGGCCTTTCCGCGGGCGAGACCATCGTCTACGAGGGCTCCGATCGCATCTCGGCCGGAGTTTCCGTGACCACCGGGCGCGAGGAGCCGGGTGCGTCAACGGGCGCCCCTCGGGCCGGGGGGCGTCCTGCAGGATCGTCGGGCAAGCGGAATCCGACCGAAGGCGCCGGCGGGAAGGAACCAGGAGGCCGTTGATGACCAGCGAACAGACCCACTTGAGTGGCCCAGCGCCGGAGGAAGACCCCAGACTTATCGCGACCGGCATGACCTTAGCGGATATCTCCATCCGCAACCATGTCTTGGCATGGATGTTGATGGTGGGGCTGATGGGCACCGGCCTCATCGCTTTCAACGGCGTTCCCGGCATTATCAAGGGGCTGGGGGTTAGCCAGAACCCGGACGTTGACTATCCCGTGGTGGACGTGTCCGTGGGCTACGAAGGGGCATCGCCGGAGGTGATCGAGACCGACATCGTCGACATCATGGAAGACGCGATGACCCAACTCGAGGGAGTCAAGGAGATCCGTTCCACCTCCCGGCAGGGGTCCGGCAACGTTTCGGTCGAATTCGAACTGTCCCGCAACATCGATGCCGCGATGCAGGATGTCCAGGCCGCCGTGGGCCAACTCGGGCGTCGTTTCCCCCGAAACGTCGACCTTCCCACCGTGCGCAAGAACAACCCTGAAGACCAGCCTATTCTCTGGGTGGCGGTTTCGGGAGATCGTAACCCCAGCTTTCTGGCCGACTACGTCCGCAACGTGGCCAAGCCTGCGTTCCAGACCATCGAAGGCGTGGGTGAGATTCAGTTCGGGTACCGCGAACGCAGCGTGCGCGTCTGGTTCGATGCCGCGAAACTGGAGGCGCAGGGATTAACCGTCCAGGACGTGACCGGAGCCATCGGGCGCGAGCATGTGGAGATGCCGGCGGGGAGGATCGAGAGCGCGGGTCGCGAGATGAACGTCCGCGCCGAAGGCGAGGCCATCGATATCGAGTCGTTCCGAAGCCTGGTGATCACCTACCGGCAGGGGAGCCCGATAAGACTCAGCGATGTCGCGGTGATCGAAGACGGTTTCGAGGACGAGAGACGGATCCAGCGCGCCAATGGAGAGCCGGCCCTCGGCTTTGGAATCAAGAAGCTCCGAGGCGCCAACGCGGTTCAGGTCGGTCACGACGTGAAGGACCGGGTGGCCCTCCTGCAGAGCCAGGCCCCCGAGGGCATCAAGATCGCCATCAACTACGACGCGACCCAGTACATCGAAGAGTCCATCAACGAGATTCTCTTCACCCTCGTCATGGCCGCACTGCTCACCGGCCTCGTCTGCTGGCTTTTCCTCGGGTCGTGGACCTCAACCGTCAATATCCTCCTCGCCATCCCCACCTCGATCCTGGGCACGTTCATCGCCATGTACTTCATGGGCTTCACCCTGAATACGTTCACCCTGCTCGGATTGTCGCTGGTGGTGGGCATCGTGGTCGACGACGCGATCATGGTGCTCGAGAACATCTATCGCCATCGTGAGATGGGCGAGGGCAAGGTGAAGGCCGCGAGTGTGGGGGCCCGCGAGGTCACTTTCGCCGCCACCGCCACCACCGCCGCCATCGTGGCCATCTTCCTGCCCGTCGCCTTCATGAAAGGCCTCATCGGCAAGTTCTTCTTCCAGTTCGGGGTGACCATTTCCGTGGCCGTCCTGCTCTCCCTGCTCGAAGCGATCAC
>JAENWE010000361.1 GCA_016650185.1 Vicinamibacteria bacterium
GATGGAAGTCGTCGCTCCATTGCGCGTCGTGACCCCAGCCGCCTCGCTCGGGCGGTGCGATCACCCGCACGTCGTTGAGATCACTCTCCGCGATGATATGGAGCGGTCGGCCCAGATGCTTGGAGAGGTCTCCCATCTCGGCGCGCAGCTCTTCGAGAACGTGACGAGCGGAAAAATCGAAGATGCCGTGAACGGCGTCAAGGCGCAGACCGTCAGCGTGGAACTCTCTGGCCCAGTAGAGAGCGTTGTCAATGAAGTGGCCGCGCACGGGATCCGATTCGGGCCCGTCGAAATTCAAAGCGTCGCCCCACGGCGTCCGATATCGATCGCTGAAATAGGGGCCGAGTTCGTCCAGGTAGTTCCCCTCGGGTCCGATGTGGTTGTAGACCACGTCGAGAACAAAGGCCAGACCGCGCGCATGGCAGGCATCAACCAGGCGGCGGAGGCCGTCCGGGCCGCCGTAGGACGACTGGGGCGCGAAGAGATGAACGCCGTCGTAACCCCAGTTGCGCTCCCCCGGAAACTCCGCAACCGGCATGATCTCGACCGCGGTCACACCCAGCTCCGCCAGGTGGTCGAGCCGGGCAATGACCGCGTCAAATGTTCCCTCCGGCGTGAACGTGCCCACGTGCAGCTCATAGAGCACATAGCTTTTGAGCGGATGCCCGCTCCAGCCCGCGTCGGACCAGCGGAAGACGCCGGGATCGACCACGCGGGACGAACCGTGTACTCCATGCGGCTGGTGGCGAGAGCGTGGATCCGGGCGACGCCTCTCCCCTTCAAGGACGAAGAAGTAGTCCGCCCCCCTCCGGGCCTTTGGCGCTAACCCTTCGAAGACGCCCGCCTCCTTCCTGCGCATCGGCGTCCGTTGAGTCATAGGAGCGACTAATTCCAGTTCCAACGACTCGAGCCGCGGAGCCCAGATCCGAAAAATCACCCCCTGGCCTTCAGGCAAAACGCGTGCGCCGAGGTCGCAGGGATCGCTACGCAACTGTGCCCGTCTCCTTGAGCAGATGATTCTTGATCCGCTTTCCTACCCGAAGGATGTGTGCGGACTCGATCTCCGGGTCGAGACGAATGTAATTACGGTCGGACCAGATCCAGGTGGCCCCAGTGAGCAGATCCTCAACCTCGAAACTGGCGCCTTCCGCAAAGCCAAGGTCCTCGAGCGGAACGAAGGCCGTGCCATGGTGAGGGTGGTGCGGGTCCAGGTTCACCGCGATGATGAGTTGATCCTTGCCGTCCGCGGAAGCCTTCCTATACAGAAGGAGGTTTGGATTGTCGGTCTCGTAGAACCTCACGCCGTCCAGCCGCTGCAGGGCCGGATGCGCCCGACGGATCTCGTTCACCCGGGCAATCAGCGGCTTGATGTTCCCGGGCGCATCGAAGTCCCGGTACTTGAGTTCGTATTTCTCCGAATTAAAATATTCTTCGGTGCCCGGCACAGCCTCGTTCTCGCACAGTTCGTAACCGCTATAGATCCCGTACGAAGGAGAGAGGGTGGCGGCCAGGATGAGGCGCTGGCGGAAAGCGGGGCGCCCCCCCGTTTGCAAAATCTCGGGCAGGATGTCGGGTGTGTTGGCGAAAAAATTGGGCCGATAGCAGGCCAGCATCTCAGGCGACGTGAGTTCGGTCAGGTACTCGGTCAACTCCTCCGCGGTGTTGCGCCAGGTGAAGTAGGTGTACGACTGAGTGAAGCCGACCTTGGCCAGAGCCTTCATCATCTTCGGGCGGGTGAAGGCTTCGGAGAGGAAGATGACCTCTGGATGGTCCTCGTGGATCCGATCGATGACCCAGTGCCAGAAGGGCAGGGGTTTCGTATGAGGGTTGTCGACCCGGAACACGGTCACGCCGTGCGCGATCCAGAAAGCGAGCACGTCGTGCAGGGCCTCCCAAAGCGCCTTCCAGTCGCTGTTCTCGAAGTGAATCGGGTACACATCCTGGTACTTCTTCGGCGGGTTCTCGGCGTATTTGATCGTGCCGTCGGGGCGATGGCGGAACCACTGCGGGTGCTTCTTGACCCAGGGATGATCGGGCGAAGCCTGAATCGCGAAGTCGAGGGCCACATCGAGGCCCAACCGATTCGCGGTGGCCACGAAGTGATCGAAATCTTCGATCGTGCCAAGCTTCGGTTCCACCGCGGCATGGCCGCCCGCCGGACCGCCGATCGCCCAGGGACTGCCCGGGTCATCGGGCGCGGGGGTGAGAGAGTTGTTCTTCCCCTTCTTGAACGCGGTTCCCAGAGGATGGATGGGGGGCAGATACACCACGTCGAAACCCAGGTCCCTCAACTCCGGCAAGCGATGTTCCGCCTCGCGCAGAGTCCCGTGGCGCCCGGGCACCGGAGCCTGGGAGCGGGGGAAAAGCTCGTACCAGGTCGAGTACAAGGCACGCGCCCGATCGGCGGTCAGCTCCAGAACGGGTTCGCGCCGCACCAGATCGGGACGGGCCGCGGCCGCGGCGATCAGGCCGCGCAGCTCCTGGTCGCTGGTCAGTACCAGAGCGCGACGGGCCGTCGCTTCACGTCCGAGGCTTTCGAGCAGGCTCTCGAGCCTTTTTTGAGCGACGCCGGTGGCTCGTTCTGACGCCGCTTCTATGAGCTTTACTCCCTCCAGCAGATCGAGGGCGAGTTCTCCCTCGGTCGCTCCGCCCGCTCGCACCTTCTTGGCGAAGTCATAGAGCCAGGACCCGTAGTGATCCGTCCAGGCTTCAAGCGTGAAGACATAGCGAGTGTTCTGATCGAGGGGAAACCGGCCCACCCAGCGATCATTGTCGGCGAGGGCCATGGGCGCCCGTTGAAAGTCGTCGAGGGAGGCCTCGCGCCACAGGATTTCCGCGCCCAGCACTCCGTGGCCATCGCGAAAGATGTCGGCGGTCACCACGCAGGGCGTCCCGACCACACCCTTGGCCGGGTATCGCCCGTCATCCACCGCGGGCATGACGTGTTCGATGAAGATGCTGCTTGGCGGCGTGCTCATGCGTGGGGCTCCGAAGTTCGTCCGTAGATGTCAGTCAGGTCGGCGAGGCGCTCCAACGCGCCGTCGGTCAGGTCGCCTTCGTCGTATCTCCACTCCCAGTTGCCCTGCGCCGTGCCCGGCATGTTCATGCGCGCGGAGGAGCCGAGGCCCATGATGTCCTGCAGAGGCACGATGGCGGTGTTGGCGGCGTTCATGAAAGCGAGCCGTATGAGATCCCAGTGGATCTCGGCGCCGCGGGTGTCGCGGCC
>JAENWE010000362.1 GCA_016650185.1 Vicinamibacteria bacterium
GGTCAGCGTGATCACGAATCTCTTCAACTTCATCCTCTCCCTGCCCATCTTGCTGTTCTTCGTGGTCTGGAACCACAAGCTCTCATGGGCCGCCCTGCTCTTTCCGATACCGCTTCTGGTTCAGGTTGTTCTCGCCTTGGGCATGGCTCTTGCCCTGTCGGCTCTCACCGTCCACTTCCGCGACCTGACCAACATCCTCGGCCACCTCTTCCACCTCTGGTTCTTCGCCTCGCCGATTCTCTACGTGTATGGATCCACTCAGGGAACCCTCCGGATGTTCCTTCGACTCAACCCCATGAGCCATATCGTCGTGAGCTATCAGCAGATGCTGTTCGATGGCCGGTTCGATCATTGGGCCGGCCTCCTCGCGGCCGCGGCGGTCGCGGTGCTTGCCTTTGCCTTCGGCTGCTTTCTATTCGACCGGCTTCGTGACGCCCTGGCCGAGGAGCTATGAGCGCGCCTTCCACCCCGGGTGGCGCCGGCGTTGCCATCACCGCGCGGGATCTGACCAAGGTCTATCGAAAGTATCTCCACAAGAACCAGTTCACCACCTTGAAGAGCGCCATCGTCTCGGGCTCTTTGATCCGGGATCTCAGCCCCAGCGAGCTTTTCACGGCCCTCGATCACGTCTCGTTCGATATCCCGAGGGGCTGCACCTACGGCATCCTGGGCGAAAACGGTTCCGGGAAATCCACCACCCTCAAACTCCTGTCCGGGATCACCAAGCCCTCGAGCGGATCCCTCGACGTCTCGGGTCGCGTGTCCGCCCTGATCGAGCTGGGCGCAGGCTTTCACCCGGAAATAAGCGGTCGCGAAAACGTGGCCATCAACGGGGTCATGCTCGGGGTGAGCCGGGCCGAGGTGATGAGGCGATTCGACGAAATCGTCGAGTTCGCGGAGATGAAGGACTTCATCGATGCGCCGGTGAAGACTTATTCCTCCGGCATGTATGCGCGCCTAGGCTTCGCGGTGGCCATTCACGTGGATCCCGACATTCTCCTGATCGATGAAGTGCTTTCAGTGGGCGACGAAGCGTTCACCCGGAAGTGCCTGGAGAAGATCGGAGAGTTTCGTCGCCGCGGAAAGACCATCGTCATCGTGACCCACAGCCTCGGCTTGGTTGAAAAGATGTGCGATGAGGCGCTGTGGTTGCGGAAGGGCAAGACGATGGATTCGGGCGACCCCAAACGGGTCGTCGATGCGTATCTGAGCTTTGTCGCGGCTCAAGAGAATGAGTTGCTTGGGAAGAAGACGCAGATCGAAGTCGCCCAGAGCGAGGCCCGGGGCACCAGCGACGCGCCCGAAGAAAAGCGGCGATGGGGCAGCGGTGAGATGCTTCTAACCGACGTTCGCCTCAAGGACGAGGGGGGGCGGACCGCCCACGTTTTCGTTCCGGGCGATACGCTCAGGATCGAGATCACTGGGGAGGCCAAGACCCCGGTCCTTGACTTCGTCTTCGGTCTGGGCATCTTCACCGCCGGCGGCACGGCGGTCTACGGCACGAACACCCACATAGAGGAATACAAGTCGAAACGCGCCGAGGGCGTTTTCAGCGTGATGATCGAGATCCAGGATCTGCGCCTGGTGGAGGGCAGCTATCTTCTCGACGTCGCGGTTCACCGAAAGGATGGAACGCCCTACGACTACCATCGGGGCCTTTATGCTCTGAGAGTGCGCAGTCGGGTGAAGGATGTCGGGGTCTATCGCCCCCATCACAAGTGGACGTTCTCCGAGGCCCTCCAGATCGACGAACCTCCGGAGCGCCACGAACTGGAACTCCGCCCGACGGACAGGGTTGATCGGAGAGAGGGCGCCGATTCCATGGAGACCCTTCACAACGATCGAGCCAGTTTCCGCGCGCTCGGAAAATCAGTGGTTTTCACCAACGGCTGCTTCGACATTCTGCACGCCGGGCATGTCAGCCTTCTGGAGCGAGCCAGCGCGGAGGGCGACGTTCTGGTGGTGGCTATCAACTCAGACGCCTCCGTAAAACGCCTCAAGGGCGAATCGCGGCCTGTGATCAGCGAGGCCGAAAGGGCCGAAGCCCTCCTGGCCCTCGAATGCGTGGACCGGGTTCTGATCTACGACGAGGACACCCCTCTGGAGTGCATCCGGGCCCTCCGCCCCGACGTCCTGGTGAAAGGTGCCGATTGGGCGCTCGACAACATCGTAGGCCGAGACGACGTTGAGAAACTGGGCGGGCGCGTGGTGCGGGTCGATCTCTGGCCGGACCGCTCGACCACCGGACTCATCAAGAAGGCCGAGAGCCGAGCTCACGCCGTTCCGAAGTGAAGTCTCCGGCCCCGTTTCTGGACCGGGAACCGGGGTTCCTGGCTCTTAAGCGCGCGATTGACGAAGGCCGCACCGCCAGCGTCACCGGTCTGTTCGGTCTTGCCCGGCTCCTCGTTCCCCTCGCCAGCACCACCAGGCTCGTGGTATTCGTCACCCCGCACGAGAAAGACATCGAGTCGCTGGCCGGAGATCTCGAGACCCTCATCCCATGGCTCGGTGTGGCGGGCACGCTCGCCACGTTCAAGGATGTGCCGACCCTCGTGGCCGGAGCCGGCCCCACGCCCGAGGACCACGAACGGACTCAGTCAACACTGGCCCTGCACGATGGCGCCGTTCGCGCCGTCCTGCTCTCTGCACCGGCGCTCGTTCATTCGGTCCCGGCCCCTGAGGTGATCGATCGGAAACGACTGTCGGTGAAAGTGGGCGAGGAGCTCCTCGTCGACATGCTTCTTGATCATCTCGACGGCGCCGGGTATCGCCGGGAGGATCCCGTGGTCGAGGCCGGATCCTTCGCGAGGCGAGGCGGCATTGTCGATGTTTTTCCGCCCGGACGGCTCTGGCCTCTGCGAATCGAATTCTTCGGCGATCGCATCGACAGCCTGCGCGAGTTTGATCCCTCCACCCAGAGACGGCGCCATGAGATCGAAGCGGTGACGCTCCTTCCGTTCGGGGTCCCCACCGGCGGCGCTCGCCTCGCCATTCCCCAGATCCTGCCACCGCACCGGCTGGTTGTCATCGATCCCGAGGCCGCCCACGCAGAGATGGAGAGGGCGCTGCACGTCAAGACTACGCTCCACGCCGAGCTCGACCCCGATGATCCCGGGACGCAAGGAGCGTTTGAAACCTTCGTCGACCCGGACATCGTCCGTGCCTACCTCGACCGAACCGAGCGCACAGACCTTCAGGAGCTGGCACTCTCGGCCGCCGCTATTCACATCCCCTCCCGCCCCTCGCCTCAGTATCGCGGAGATCTCAAACAACTGCGCGAAGACCTCCAGCACGCGACCTTCAGGACCTTCATCATGCTGGGCACGCCGGGCCGAGCGCAACGTCTCAGCGAGACCCTCTTTGAAGCCGGCATTTCCATGGGCGCTGACGCTCCCGTGGACGTCGGGTCCGGCCATCTCTCCCGTGGGGTGGAGTTTCCGAGCAGCGGCCTGCGAATCCTGGCCGATGGCGACGTCTTTCCGGAAGAAGTTCACGTCCACAGACGAAGGAATGTTGTTCGCTCTTTCCTTTCCGACTTTCGAGACCTGAAGCCCGGCGACTATGTGGTCCACGAAGACCACGGCATCGGTCGTTTTGTTGGTCTGGAGAGCCTCCACGTCCTGGGCTCCGACGCAGAGTTCATGGTGGTGAGCTATCAAGGCGGGGATCTCCTCCGCGTTCCCGTGGAATCCTTCCACCGGATTCAGAAACACCGCGCCGCCGAGGCCGCGAATCCCTCCCTTGACAAGCTCGGCGGCACCGGCTGGACCAAGACCAAGTCCAGGGTCAAGCGAGCCATGCGGGACATGGCTGCCGAGCTACTCAAGGTTCATGCCGAACGAAAAACCAGGCAGGGGTTCGCCTTCTCCCCCATCTCCCCCTGGATGTCCGAGTTCGAGAACGCGTTCGAGTACGAAGAAACGCCGGATCAGAAGAGGGCCATCGACGATGTCTTCGCCGACATGTCCTCCCCCACCCCGATGGACCGGCTGGTGTGCGGCGATGTCGGCTACGGCAAGACGGAAGTGGCCATGCGGGCCGCGATGCGCGCGGTCGCCGACGGCAAGCAGGTGGCGGTTCTGGCTCCCACCACCATCCTCGCCTTTCAGCACCTTCAGACATTTAGGCGAAGGTTCGCGCCCTTCCCCGTCACCATCGAGATGGTCTCTCGACTGCGCTCCATCAAAGAGAACAAGGAAGTGCTCAAAAGGGCGACCGAGGGCAAGGCCGATATCGTGATCGGGACGCACCGCATCCTCTCCAAGGATGTCGATTTCAAGGATCTGGGCCTGGTGGTCGTGGACGAGGAACAGCGATTCGGGGTGGCCGCAAAAGAGCGCCTCAAACAGAAGAAGACGACCCTGGACAGCCTTACCCTATCGGCTACACCCATCCCCCGAACCCTGCAGATGGGCCTTTCGGGGCTGCGAGACATGTCGGTCATCGAGACGCCTCCCCGTGACCGCCTGGCTATCCAGACCATGGTGGTGAAGTTTTCGAAGGAGCTCATCGCCACCGCGATCCGTCACGAACTGGAGCGCGAGGGCCAGGTCTACGTTGTCCACAACCGCGTGGAGTCCATTTACTCCCTGGCCAGCATGATCAAGGAGCTGGTTCCCGAGGCGCGGGTGGTGGTGGGCCATGGCAGCATGACCGAGAACGAGCTGGAGAAGTCCATGCTCGCCTTCGTGGAAGGACGAGCCGACGTTCTGGTGGCCACCACCATCGTCGAAAACGGGCTAGATGTTCCGAGGGCGAATACGCTCATCGTTCACCGCGCCGACCGCTTCGGACTGGCCCAGCTCTATCAGCTCCGAGGACGGGTCGGGCGTTCAGACCGCCCGGCCTTCGCCTACCTTATGGTGCCGCCGGGGCGGGTCCTTTCAGAGGTGGCGCAACGCCGGCTAGCCGCGATTCGAGAATTTTCTGACCTCGGTTCCGGCTTCCGCCTCGCCGCCCTCGATCTGGAAATGCGCGGCGCCGGGAACCTCCTGGGCGGAGAGCAGAGCGGCCATATTCTGGCCGTGGGCCTCGATCTCTACCTGAAACTCCTCGGCGATGCGGTGCGAGAGATGCAGGCCGGCGGCGACACCAGCGTTCCCGAACGCACAGTCTTGAATCTGCGCATCGACCTCAGGCTCAAGGCCACCTACATCGCCGAGGCCAGGGACCGGATCCTCATCTACAAGAGGGCAGCGGACGCGGGCCGGGCTGAGGACATTCATGCCATCGAAGCCGACTTGAGAGATCGTTTTGGCCCCCTTCCCCAGGAAGCGAGCGACCTACTGACGTACTCCCGGCTGCGAGTCACCGCGGAGGGTCTGGGTCTCGTCCGGATCGATCGTGCCGGGGCCCGCCTGGATATGTTCTTCGGGGAGGCGCCGCCAATAGATCCTTTGAGGCTGGCGGCCCTAGTGGCCGCCTGGTCAGGCGCAAAGCTGGGTGCTCAAGGCAAGACACTCAGCGTACCCCTGCCGCCCGGCGCACCCCTCGACACCGCCCGTTCTGCGCTCGAACGGCTTCGATCGGCGAAGATTGACATACCGTGATCAAAGCAGGTTCGAGCCAGCGGCGAGAGTTGGTCGGCATGGGGCTTGCCGGGCTAATCGGTTTCGGGTGTCGCGCTCCACTGGATCCTGTGGTCATTCGGTTCCAGGGTGTCGACGTGCGACGTAGCGCGTTCCTGAAAGACCTTGAGCCCCTGGCCCGAAACGGAACGGACACGTCGGACCCGGAGATGAGGGCGTCGGCGTTTGGCAAGTTCATCGAAGAGAAGGTCGTGGCTCTCGCGGCGATGCGAAGCGGCTTCAAAGACGCCGAGGCAAACCGGGCGGAAGCGGAGCGCTGGCTCACCGCGGCCCTTCCGAAGGACAGTGTCTCGGAGGCGGAGGCGCGTGCCTATTACGATGCGCATCCCGGGGTCGCGGCGGTGGAGGATTCCGTCACCATCCGCGAAATACTCCTCACCACCCAACAAGACGCCCGAGATGTGGTTCGCATCTTACGTTCCGATCGCAACGCCTTCGAACTGCTGGCCCGGACCAGGTCTCATTCCCCGCAGGCGTCGGGCGGAGGTCTTTTGGGCTCCTTCCGCCGCGGAGAACTGCCGCCAGAGATCGAGCACGTCGCCTTTTCCCTCTCGCCGGGCCAGATTTCGGGCATCGCAATCACCGCATTCGGGTACCATGTCCTGAGACTAGAGGCGAAAACGTCCGCGGCGACCCGGTCCTTCGCCGAATCGAGGCCGGAGATCGAGTCCCGACTCGCGGAGTCGAAAGCGCGTCTAAGGATGAAGCAATTTATTGACGGACTGGTCTCGCAAGCACAGGTGAATTATGAAGCGGTCATGGCTCGGTAGCGTCCTATTAACTGCGGCTTTGGGCGCCGCCGTCCTGGTCCACAGCGATGTGATTGAGCGGGTTATGGCGCGTGTTAACGGCGAGATCGTTACCCTCTCCGAGTTCGAAGCCCGGCAGCTTGGCGCGGTCCAGGCCGCGCGCGTGCCCGAAGGAGAGGTCGAGGCATTCCTGCGCCAGAACAACGCGAAGCTCCTTGAAGAAGCGATGGAGGAACTACTTCTGGTGGATCGTGCGGCTGCCCTGGGCTTCAGGTTGCGGCCCGAGTACCTCGACCAGGTGATCGACGACATCAAGAAGGAGCAGAACATCGCCTCGGAGGAGGAGTTCATGGCGCAGCTCAAGCGGGAAGGACTCACCAAGGAGACTCTGCGCCGAAAGATCGAGAGATCCGTCGTGGTCCAGCAGGTTCGTGCCCGAGAGGTGGATCCCAAGGCTCGGGTGAGCGATGCGGATGTGCGCAGCGAGTACGAACGCCGCAAGGGGAGCGATTTCACCCGGAAAGCCACGGTTCACCTGCTGGAGATCGTCCTGAAAGGCGACGGGGCGGCCGTGTTGGCCGGCGAGTTGGTGTCGCGTCTCAAGAAAGGTGAAGACTTTGAGACCCTCGCGCGTGAACGGTCGATGAGCCTCAGCCAGTCGGCAGGCGGAGACCTCGGGCGGGTTGAACCGGATGATCTAAACCCGGCGCTTTCCGCCGCCATTGTCGACCTCAGACCCGGCGAGGTCTCGGCGCCGGTGTCCGTGGATGGTTCGTTCTGGATCCTGAAGGTCCAGGAAAGACTCGCAGATGAAGTGACCGCGTTCGATCAGGTGAAGGACCGTATCCAGGAAGAGATGTCTCGGGATCGCTTCGAAAAAGTCTATGGCGAGTACATCGCCGACCTCAAGAAGAATGCGGTCTACACGGTCTTTGTGCGCGAGGCCCCGACCACCCTCGGACGCCAACGGAAGCCCGCCCCCCGTGCCATTTC
Organism: Vicinamibacteria bacterium; assembly: GCA_016650185.1. GTDB lineage: Bacteria > Acidobacteriota > Vicinamibacteria > Fen-336 > JAGNNV01 > JAGNNV01. The sequence continues at coordinate 7,331 of JAENWE010000362.1, forward strand.
CGAAGACGATGAGATCATCACCTCGGGGTCCGCGCGGCCGGAACGCGTTGCGGTCCCGAGCGCCCAGCCGACCCCCACACCCGACGTCCGATAGGTCGTGACCTTTGAGTCTGGCGCCCGACCCAGGTGAAGGCACCCCGGGCGATATCGTTCGGAGCCTGGTGCGAAAAATCCCACCCGGCCGTGCCGCGACGTACGGAACCGTGGGCCGTGTCGCCACGGCCCTGGGCCGGCCGATCGGAGGAGCCCGGACGGTGGCCTGGATCCTCGCTTCCCTCCGGGGCGACGACCAGACCCCTTGGTATCGCGTGGTGGGGGCTGGCGGCATCCTTCTCTTGAAGGACCGTCGCGGCGCACTTCAAATGCGCCGGCTGAAGGATGAAGGTGTGCGCTTTGTTCAAGGGGTCATCGCCCGCCCTTGCCTGATTGACGATGTGGAACTGCTCTCGACCCGTCGTCGCCGACTTCGGTCGGGGACCTGAATCAGACCGTCGGGGGCGCGGTCAAGAGGTCGAACTGCTCCTGACTCAGTAGCGGATCTGCCTCCACACCGAGGGGTTCAGACAGCAAGCTTGAGATCGAAGACAGGAAGCCGCTGTCCCGCTCCTCAAGCAGCACCTCAGCGACAGACGGCGCGGCGCGCAGGGTCAGCTTTTGCGCCTTCAACTCGGTCGGGAGCTTGCGAATCTCATCGTAGATCTCCGTGAGGATTGTCGGGACGCTCTTAACCCGCCCCGCCCCGCCGCATTCGGGGCAGGTTTCGCAAAGAGTCTTGCCCAGAGATTCGCGAACCCTTTTTCGGGTCAGGATCACCAGACCGAACTCACTGACGGAAAGAACGCGACTGGTCGCCCGGTCTCGACGCAGTTCTCCGTCAAGGACGGCAAGGACCTTCTTGCGGTTCCGTCGGTCCTTCATGTCGATCAGATCGAGCACGATGATCCCGCCCAGGTCGCGCAGGCGGAGTTGTCGGGCGATTTCCCGAGCAGCTTCGATGTTGTTCTTGACGATCGTCTCTTCGTGGTCGCTCTTGCCCACGAATCGACCGGTGTTCACGTCGATCGACACCAGGGCCTCGGTTTCTTCGATGACGATCGAGCCCCCGGATTCAAGAGGAACACGGGCCTTGAGGGCGCGCTCCAATTCCGCGTTGATCCCGAAATCATCGAAGATGTGACCGGGACGATTGACCAGCCGGACTTTCGACAGAAGCTCAGGATCCACGCGATCAAGAAAGTTGTAGACCTTCTTGTGCAATTCGGGGTCATCCACATGAACGCCCGCGACATCCTTGCCCAGCAGGTCGCGCAGCAACCGTTCGACCAGCGAGGGCTCTTTGTAGAGCAGCATCGGCGCTTTTCCCCTGGAGGCCACGCCGCGGACTTCATCCCAGGTGCGGATCAGGTTCCGGGCGTCGCGTTCCAGATCCACGATCTCCCGACCCAGAGCCGCGGTCCGGCCGATGAACCCCCCCCCCCCGTTTTCGCGCCGGATGCCTTTCAGAAAACTTTTGAGACGCCGCCGCTCTTCGTCGTCTTGAACCCGCCTCGACACGCCCACGTGCTCCACGGTGGGAAGGAAGACCATGAAACGGCCGGGCAGGGAGATGTGTGCAGTGATGCGTGCGCCTTTGGTCCCGAGGGACTCCTTGACTACCTGCACCACGATGTCCTGCCCCGGACTGACCAAATCTTCTATGGGCGCCGCCTTGGCCCCACGCTCTTCCTCTTCAAGCAGATTCTCCGGAAGATCCTCGAAGACGTCCTCCGCGTGCATAAAAGCGTCGCGCTCCAGACCGATGTCGACGAACGCCGACCCCATTCCTGGAAGCACGCGGCTGACCCGCCCCTTGTAGATATTCCCGGCCGTGGAGGCGTGCTCCGAACGCTCGATGAAGAACTCGGCGACCTGAGAGTCCTCGAGGAGCGCTACGCGGGTTTCTTTGGGAGACGACGTGACGACAAGTTCGCGCCTCATGCCTGACGCACGGATGGGGATGCAGAGAATGTCATTTGGAGAAGCTCGATGTTGGGCCCGTCAATTGGCGAAACGGCGCATCCTGACGCTGAGGATGAGGCCGAGTGAAATAAATGTCGCGAGCACCGAGGATCGACCGGCGCTCATTAGCGGCAGGGGCAGGCCCTTGACGGGGAGAAGACCCGCCACCATGCCGACATTGTAAACAACCTGGAACGCGAGTGTTGCGGTGAGGCACGAGACCAGTATGGCACCCAGACGATCGCGCGCGAGACGGGCGATGTCCAGGCAACGCCAGAGCAGGGCGAGATAGAGACCGAGCGTCCCCGCAACCCCCATAAAGCCGAATTCTTCTGCGAGCACGGAAAAAATGAAATCCGTCTGTCGTGCGGGGAGATAGCCGAGCTGAGTCTGGGAGCCTTTCCCGTAACCCTTCCCGGTCAGTCCACCCGAACCGACGGCGATCTGCGACTGCTTTTTCTGGTAGCCCGCTCCTCGCGGGTCCAGGTCCGGGTCGAGAAACGAGTAGATCCGCGCCTTCTGGTAATCCCGCAGCAGAAACTGCCAGGATGCGAGGCCGAAGATGAGCATGAAAACGCTCAGAATGAGTATGGACTTGTACCGAAGCCCGGCCAGAAAAGCCCCGACGAAGAACATGGGGACGAGGGACACCGCCGTCCCGAGGTCCGGCGCGGCCGAGATGATGAGGGCCAGCAGACCGGTCACCGCGGCGGGCGCCAGGAGATCACCTAAACCAAGCGAGTCCTTCTTCATTTCCGAGAAGAGCTTTGCCGTCATCAGGGCCGCCACGATCTTGGCGAATTCGGAGGGTTGGAACTGAACCGGGCCCAGGCTGAGCCATCGGCGGGTCCCTGCGATTCGGGGAGCAAAACCAAGCGTCGCCAACAGAATCAGAACGGTCAATCCCATCAGGACGGGAGCGCGGTCGGCTAGCCGCCGATAATCGGAGACCGCCACGAGGAGAAGCAGGAACAATCCCACGGCTATCGCTCCGAGCTGAGAGATCCACAACTCCTGGAGCCTGGTCCCTTGGGTCGCGCTGTTTATCATCGCGACGCCCAGGCCACTCAGGAGCAGGGTCAGTCCGAGTAGCGGATAGTCGAGCCCTTGAAACAGACGCCGCAACATCAGGGAGAAATCTCCTTGATGGTCGCGCTGCGCCGAAAGAACTTTTCGAAAATGGCTAGCGCCACCGGCGCCGCCGCGGCTCCCCCGCTCCCGCCGTGGTCGACGAGTACAGCGAGCGCGATTCGTGGATTTTCAAGCGGCGCGAATCCCGCGAACCAGGCACGGGGCTGGATGGAATCCAAGTCTTTCTTGAGCTTGGAGGAGGAGACCACCTGCGCGGAGCCGGTCTTGCCGGCCACGGTGAGATCGGCGATTTGCGCGCGCTGCGCCGAACCGCCCGCATTCACGGCCATGAAGAGCCCGCGCCGAATGGCGGCGAGGGTCGAGGGCTTCAAGCCGAGGGACCGTGGGCTTTCGTAGGCCACCGGTCGTCCCGACACCAGTCGGACGATGTGGGGTTGCACGAGCTTTCCTCCGTTGGCAATCACCGCCATCATTCTGGCCATCTGGAGTGGTGTGGCCAATACCTGACCCTGTCCGATGGCCACCGAAATGGTCTCTCCCGGGTACCAGGGAGCCTTGAACAGGCGTTCTTTCCAGGCAGGGTCCGGTACCAGACCAGGGGCTTCGTTCGGCAGATCAACCCCGGTCACCGACCCCAGTCCGAACTTTCGAGCGTACTCCGCCAGACGCTGAATATCGAGTCGCGCCCCGAGCAGATAGAAGTACACATTGCAAGACTCGCCAAGAGCTCGGCCCAGGGAGACGGTACCGTGCCCGGCGGGGCGATTGCACTTGAACACATGCCCGTAAATCGAGGCGTATCCCGGACAGTACACGGTGGTCTCCGGCGTGATCAGACCGCCCTCGAGGCCTGCCGCCGCCACCACCACCTTGAA
>JAENWE010000363.1 GCA_016650185.1 Vicinamibacteria bacterium
AAGGGGGCGAAAGGCGTCGTCTTGCTCCCCGTCGACCACCCCCTGGTCACGGGCGAGGACATTCGAGCGGTCGCCGACGCTCTGAGGAACGGGGCCGCGATCGCGGTCGCCACTCACGGGGGACGCAGAGGGCATCCCATCGGCCTGAGCGCGGCGGTCATGGAGGAAATCACCGCCGATCCACTCCTTCAGACTCTGCGGGAGGTCGTGCGCCGGGACCGGAGCCGCGTGCGGGAGGTGGCCGTCTCTGAGGGCGCGCTCGATGGCGTCAACACTGAAGAGGATCTGGAGCGGGTGTCTAGACGGAGTTTTCGGTAAACTAGCCTGCTCCCCCATCCATTCTGCGGGGAACTCCAGAGAGGACGACGCCCAGAGGGCTCCCCAAAATGACTCAGTTGCGCAACATCGCCATCATCGCTCACGTCGACCATGGCAAGACGACACTCGTGGACACCCTCCTTCGCCAGGCCGGAGGATTCCGCGAAAACCAGGAAATCGCCGAGCGGGTGATGGACTCGAACGATCTCGAGCGCGAACGCGGCATCACCATTCTGGCCAAGAACGCCGCGGTGCGGTACAAGGGCACCAAGATCAACATCGTCGACACCCCCGGCCACGCGGATTTCGGAGGCGAAGTCGAACGCGCGCTCAGCATGGTCGACGGCGTTCTGCTGCTGGTCGACGCATCAGAAGGGCCGCTGCCCCAGACCCGCTACGTGCTGCGCAAGGCGCTCGAGAAGAAGCTCGCACCCATCGTGGTCATCAACAAGATCGACCGCAAGGACGCGCGGATCCAGGAAGTCCTGAACGAGGTCTACGACCTCTTCATCGACCTCGACGCGACCGAAGCGCAGCTCGACTTCCCGGTGATCTACGCCAACGCCCGGGCCGGACTCGCCGGCCTCACCCCGGACGAGGAAATGAAGGACCTCGTTCCCCTCTTCGAAGCCATCATCAACACCGCGCCCGAGCCAGGAGGCGACCCGGCCAGCGTCCTCCAGATGCTGATCGCGAACCTCGACTATTCCGACTACCTCGGACGCCTGGCCATCGGCCGGGTTTTTGAAGGCACGGTGAAGACCGGCGAGAACGTGGCCCTGGTCCGCCGCGATGGCACGAGCATCACCGGCAAGATCACCAAGCTCTTCACCTTCGAAGAGATCCACCGCATCGAAGTCGCGGAGGCCAGTGCCGGCGACATCGTGGCTCTGGCCGGTTTCTCCGAAGTCAATATCGGGGAGACGGTCAGCAGCGCGGTGACCCCGATGCCTCTCCCGCCCCTTCACATCGACGAGCCCACGCTTTCCATGGTGTTCTCGATCAATACGTCTCCCATGGCCGGCCGCGAAGGCAAATTCGTGACCTCGCGCCACATCAAGGACCGCCTCGACAAGGAGCTGTTGACCAATGTGGCTCTGCGCCTGGAGCCGACCGAGAGCGCCGATTCCTTCAAGGTCATTGGCCGCGGCGAGCTTCAGGTGGCGATCCTCATCGAGAACATGCGACGCGAAGGATTTGAGTTGGCGGTTTCCAATCCCGACGTCGTCACGCGCACGGAGAACGGCGTGCGCCACGAACCGTTCGAACACGTCTCCATCGACATCCCGGAGACGTTCACCGGCGTCATGATGGAGAAGATGGCGCTCCGGCGCGGTGAGATGGTGAAGATGGTCAACCACGGCTCCGGCCGCGTCCTCCTCGACTTCATGGTTCCCACCCGGGGGCTGATCGGCATTCGTACCGAGGTGCTCACCGACACCCGGGGCACTGCGGTCATGAACCGGCTCTTCGATTCGTTCCGGCCCTGGGTGGGCGACATCCCCAGACGAACCAAGGGGTCGCTCGTCGCGGATCGAGTGGGCGACACCACCACGTTCGCGCTCTTCCATCTCGAGGAACGTGGAGAACTGTTCCTGGGGGCGGCCGAGAAGGTCTATGAGGGCATGGTGGTGGGGGAGAACGCGCGCGCGGGCGACATGGACGTGAACGTGACCAAGGCGAAGAAGCTCACGAATATGCGCGCCTCCACCGCAGATGAAGCGCTTCGGCTTACTCCGCATCGGATGATGAGCCTCGAACAGGCCCTTGAGTTCATTTCCACCGACGAGCTGGTGGAGGTGACGCCCAAGTCCATTCGGCTGCGCAAGCGGATCCTGCCTTCCGAGGATCGCTACAAGAAAATGAAACCCCTCGAGTCGAACTGAATTCAGTCGCCCGGCGCCGCGCCCTCGGGGTTGCGCCTCCGGATTCGTTTTCGGAGGGCGTTGGCGGTCATCCCCAAGACCTCCGCCGCTCCCTCGACCGAGCCGTCGGCCGCGGCGAGGGCCCGGGCGACCATTTCGGACTCGGCGGCTTCGGCCGCGCGATCTCTGACCTCACTCACCGTTCCGGAGAGATCGATCACGTCGGCGATGGACGGCCGGGGGGCTATTTGGGCCTCGATGCGCAAATGCTCGGGCTCCACCACGTCTCCGTTGCACAGAATGACCGCGCGCTCGATTCCGTTCTGGAGCTCACGCACATTGCCTGGCCAGGCGTGAGTGCTGAGGGCGTCAATTGACTTGCTGGAGAGGGTCAGCGGCCGGCGCCGGCCCGCATCCTTCGAAAACTTCGCCAGGAACGACTCGGCCAAAGGAAGGATGTCGTCTCGGCGGGATCGCAGAGGCGGAATCTTGATCTCAATCACAGACAGCCTGAAGTAGAGGTCCTCTCGAAAATCACGCGCGGCCACCATGGCTTTGAGATCACGATTGGTCGCAGTCACCAGACGAAGATCGACCTGGCGGGTTTCCGTGCCTCCGACTCGATCGAACTGTTTTTCCTGAACCAGCCGCAGGATCTTGGGCTGCAGGGACAGAGGCAACTCTCCGATCTCGTCCAGAAACAACGTGCCGCCCTGGGCCATTTCAACCCGCCCCAGCTTGCGGGCATTGGCGCCGGTAAAGGCTCCCCTCTCATGGCCGAACAGCTCGTTCTCGAGCAGCGACTCGGGAATGGCCGCGCAGTTGATGGCCACAAAAGGGCCCTTCGCCCGGGG
>JAENWE010000364.1 GCA_016650185.1 Vicinamibacteria bacterium
CGAATCCTCGGCCAGCTCCACCAGCTGTCCGATCGATCCGTGGACGGTGCAGCAATCCTGTACGTTCGAACCCGGGCCCACCGTGATGGTCACCCAGTCCCCGCGCAAGTTGGCTCCGGCACCGATGTAGCAGCTCGGACCGATCTCAACCCGTCCGACGACCGAAGCCAGGGGATGGACGAAGGTACTCGGGTGGATCCGGGGCGCGTTGCCTCCGAGCGCGTACAGTGCCATGCGGTTCTACCCTTCCCGTGCCTCCGCCCCAGCCCGACTCACGCCATGGTGAGACCGCCGCTCACCGAGACGACCTGGCCGGTCATGAAAGTGTTCGAATCGCTGGCCAGGAAAGCCACCATCTCGGCGGGCTCGTCCGGGTCGGCCATGCGGCGTATGGGCGTAGATTTCACGATGGCCTCGATGACCTTCGGATCCAGGCTCGCAACAAAACCGGTATCCGTGATACCAGGTGACACCGAGTTCACCAGGATCTTGTAACGGGCCCCTTCCCGGGCCAATGTCTTCGTGAGGGCGATAATGCCGCCTTTGCAGGCCGAATAGACGGCCTCGCCCATCGAGCCCACGCGCCCGGAGTCGGAGGCGAGATTGATGATCTTGCCACCGCTCTCCTGCTCCATGAACGCGTCCATCGCTGCGCGGCACATATGGATCTGGCCCTTCAGGTTGATGTCGATGACTTTGTACCAGTGCTCCGGCTCGTTCTTCACGAAAGGCTCGATGACGTCCCACCCGGCGTTGTTCACCAGAACGTCGATACGACCGAACGTGCTTCGAGCGGCCGCCACGGCGGCTTTCGCGTCGTCGAAGGAGGTCACGTCGCAACGGAAGAAGCTGGCCGCGCCGCCGGCCGAGACGACCATCTGTACGGTCTCGGCGCCGCCTGCTTCGTTGACGTCGGTCACGAGCACGCTCGCCCCCAGGGCGCCGAAGCGTCTGCAGATCGCGCGGCCGATGCCCGCTCCGGCTCCAGTCACCAGGGCAACCTTACCCTCCATGTTCATGGCTTTGCTGCTGGGTTCGATGGCCATCGTGCCTCCTTGTGTCGCGGCTGCCCGGGCATAGCGCGCGGGTGCACCGTTATTTGGTCGGTCGGTCAGTCAACTGTCGTTCATGCTAGTGCACGCCCCTGGGCATGTCAACACGACAAGGGGCCGCCACGTATCTCTTCGCGCCTACGGCCGGGCCTGAAGGACGCTCCGCAGACGGAACACCATCTGGGCTACCTGCCCCCTCGTGGCCGATGCCCACGGTTCGAAGGCAACGGCCGACCGCCCGCGGGCGATCTCCATCGCCCAGATATTCTGGACCTCAGCGTCCGCGAGCGCGGGCACGTCGTAGAAGGGATGGAGGATGCCGGCAGGCGGCGGATCCAACTTCTCGCCACCCGCCCGCGCGAGCATCAAGGCCACCTGGACGCGCGAGACATTCAGGTAGGGGCCGAAGCGGGGGGCACCGGAGGATGTGGTGGTGCCGAGTCCTTTGACGATGCCGGCGGCGGCGGCGGCCTCGACGTGGATGAACGGAAATCCGTCGCTCACAGGCACGTCGCCGAAAGTGGGAGTAACGCCGACTGGAGGCAAGGGCACGCCCACCGCCAAGACGACCATCTTCGCGAACTGAGCGCGGGTCACTGGATCGTTGGGGTGGAAGCTGCCGTCAGCGAACCCATTCACGACGCCGGCGCGCGACAGAACCGAGATCGCCTCGGCGAAGGGGTGGTCGGCCGCGACGTCTGCGAACGAGGTGGGTCCAGGGGGCAGCTCGATTCCGGGAGAGAGTTCGCCGGCCACCGCATAGGCCCACGCCGGGTTGGACGCGTTACCGGCTGCGTCACGCGCGAAGGCCGTGTAGTAGAAGACGCTCCCCGGAGGTGCTCCGGCAGGCAGCGTGTCGGTCAGATCCACCGTCGTCCCGCCGGTGACGTCGCTGCCAACAAAGGCGCCTTCCGCGAAAATACGGGCGGGACGGATCAGCGTGCGGCGGACCATGACTCCGGTGCGATCCGAGTCAGGCGGCAATTGGACCTTCACTGCGCGACCCGCCTGCGTCCCGAAAACAGGGGTCACGGTGACCGCCAAAGGGGCGCGCGGAGCGGTGACATCGCCCGGGACGGCACCCCCTGCCGTGAGCGCGGGCGAGGCCGCGGCATCGACCCGGCCCGCGCCTGTAGCGTAGTCGCGGCCCGCCGCGCCGATGTCCTTGGCCCCACCCTCGATCAAGGCTCTGACTGCGCCCGGATCGAGAGAAGGATCTTTCGACAGGATCAGCGCCGCCACCCCTGAGACGAGCGCGGCGGAGAACGACGTGCCCGAGAAAGACATCACGGTGGGGACGGTGTGGCCCGCGTCCAAGAAGCCCGCCGAGAGAACATTCACGCCGGGCGCCGCCACGTCCACCTCGGGACCCTGGTTCGAGGAGGTGAGATGCTCGTCCGCGTTGTCGGTGGCGGCCACTGCGATGACCTCGGGGAA
>JAENWE010000365.1 GCA_016650185.1 Vicinamibacteria bacterium
ACCAGAAGGAGACGCTGGCCGCCCAGGAACGCTCCCATCATGGCCGCAAGCTTCCAGTCTCCCTGCCCCAGGCCTTCTATGCCGCGAAGCCTGGCGTAGCCCTCGGCAACCAGAAAGAACCCGAGATATCCGAAGCCCGCGGCCAGACCGGCTTCCCGCCAGCCGATCAGAGCGCCGGGGACGAGCGAGGCGAGAATCCCCACCAGGACGCCGGGCAAAGTGATGACATCCGGGAGGATCTGATGGTCCCAGTCGATGAAGGCCAGAACCACCAGGGAGAAGAACAGGATCAGGGCGAAGGGGGTGAACGGTGCAAGGCCAAATCGCCAGACAACCAGGGAGAATCCGGCTCCATGAAGAGCCTCCACCATCGGATAGCGAAATGAGATGGGCTCCCGGCAGGCCGCGCATCGGCCCCGAAGAGCAACCCAGGAGATCACCGGGATGTTGTGCCAGGGCCGGATCGCGGCGCGACACCGCGGGCAGCGGGAGGCCGGAAAAATGATCGACTCGCCGAGGGGCAGCCGGTGGATCACCACGTTCGCGAAACTGCCCACGATCAAGCCGAAGGGCAGAACCAGCAGGGCGGCGACCATGTTGGGCAAGAGCGGAAGATCAGGCATGACTGGAAGCGGAGCTTAGCTTCAGGTTGACCTTGGGTTCTGGATCATTGAAGCTCTCCCGTGCCATGTTGAGCTCCGCGGCAGAAGGACGAATCGCGCCGGCCCTGTCTTCGATCGAGACCTTGCGATGATCGAGACCTTGTCGAGCGACGAGCGCCGGCCTCTCCTGCTCCTCGCCACCTTGTGCCTGGGGGTCTCCGCGCTCTACATCCTCTCCATGCTGGTGGTGACCGATGGGCACTTCGTGCCACAGGTCTCGGACTTGTACCTCATCGCCCAGTATGCGAAGGGATTCGCCGAGGGGCATCCCTTCCAATACAACATTGGAGAGGCTCCCACCACCGGGGCCACCAGCCTTCTCCACACCTTGATTCTGGCCTTCGCCCATTTCGTGGGATTCCGAGGAGAGGGCCTGATTGCGTTTGCCATCCTCTCTGGAGCGGGCTTCGCCTTCCTGACCGCGCTTCAATCCTACCGAGCGGGGCTGACCCTCTCCGGATCGAGCAGGATCGCCCTGATGGGCGCCGTGCTGGTGGTGTGGAATGGACCTCTGGCCTGGTCCTTCCACTACGGGGCGGATATCGCCCTCACCCTCTTTCTCGCCTCCTGGCTGTTCGCGGCCTGGCTCGAGGGTGGAGAGTCGGACGGCAAGGCCTCGACTCGCTTCGTCCTGCCCGCGTGCCTGCTGGCCCTGACCCGGCCCGAGGCCTCAGTCCTGGTGTTGACCCTCGGATTGTGGAGTGTCTGGGAGGAACGGCGCACGACGTCAAAGTGGAAGGTGCGGCTCTGGTGGTTCGCGCCGAGCCTCATGGCTGCGCTGGTTCCGCTGAGTTTTCGGATGCTCACCGGGAGCGCGGCCAACACGTCATTCTCGCAGAAACTCCTGGCCGCGAACTGGGGCTTTTATGGGGCCGCGGTCTTGTCCATCGAGTACTGGAGCGACCTCCTCCGCGGCGTCCTTCTCGGCTTCTATCCCGCCACTCAACGACTCGGCCTCGGCGGAGGGAATGCGCCGTACTTTGCCGCGCCGTTTCTGTTGCTCTTCGTCTTTCTCGCCCTGCTTGGGAAGTCCCGCGAGCTACGCCGGGCCGAGGGGTTCCTGCTCGGATCACTGGCGACCGCATTGCTCGTGACTCCGTCCATCCAGATCGGAGTCCACTCGAACCGGTATCTTCTCTTTGTCCTTCCTCCATTACTGGTCCTGTTCAGCCTGGGCCTGGAACGCACGGCGGTCTGGCTGGAGTCGGGCCTCGGAGTGCCCCGGCTCCTGGCTTTCCGGAGGCTCTGCATTCTCACTCTCGTTTTCGCGTTCCTGAGTGTGGTCCGCTTTGCCCTCGTCTATTCCGACTCCGCGTCTGTGGTCTACCGAAAGGACGAGGCGCTCTTTGAGTTCATTCGAACTCGCCTGCCTCAAGACGCCGCTTTCCTGAACAACGGGACCGCCATCGAATACCGAACGGGAAGGCGGAGCGTGAATCTGAGCGGTGTGGTCACTCCGGGCTTTGCGGAGATCCTTCCCGCCGAGACCGAGGCCGGGGCCTTCGAACTCCTGAGCCGGCCCTCGTTCGGCCCCCTACCGCCTTATCTGATCGCGTTCGAGGACTACATCGCCGGTTCTCCCGGCTGGCAGGTCCTCATCAGCGGGCCTCCCCTCTTCGTCACGTCCAGCCTCGCGGGCTCGGAACTCGCGATCTACCCCACCCGAAGCGACCTTCGGGGAC
>JAENWE010000366.1 GCA_016650185.1 Vicinamibacteria bacterium
AAGATTCGAGGAGATGCCGGTCCTGCGCTCCACCCAGGGTCACGAGGAGTTTGAAGAGACCAAGAATGAAGGCGTCGCGTTTCTGCCCGGCCGCGGCCCCAAGCAGTTTCTTGGCTCCTCCCGGCTCGAGGCCATCGAGTTACGCGCGGTTCGGTCGGTCTTCGACGACCACGGTCGTTTCGCTCCGGTCTATGACGACGACGATGTCCTTACCATCGAGGCCGATTCCTGCATCCTGGCCATCGGACAACAGACCGACCTCACCTTCTTGAAGCCCGAAGACGGCGTGGAGGTCCTGAGAAGCGGCTCCGTCAAGATCGACGCCACCACTCTCGCCACCACTGCGCCGGGGGTGTTCGCCGGCGGCGATGTGGCCTTCGGGCCGCGGAATCTTATCGAGGCGGTGGCGAACGGAAAGCGGGCGGCCCGGTCGATCCATGAGCATCTCGCCCATGAGGCCGCGGGCGTCGAACGCACTCTCGACATCGAGGTGCTGCCTACGGCGCAGTACCGGATGAGCGCCGGTTTCGAAATCCTCGACCGGAAGACCGCCCCCACCCTGGACCTGGGCCGAAGAACCGGGATCGCGGAAGTGGAAACGGGCTACGATCCCGAGGAGGCGCGCACCCAGGCCTCCCGGTGCCTGGTCTGCCATGTGCAGACCATCTACGACCCGGAGAAGTGCATTCTTTGCTCCCGTTGCGTCGACGTCTGTCCGGAGTTCTGCCTCTCCATCGTTCCGGTCGAGGCCCTGGCCCTTCCCGAGGAGGCGCGGGGCGAGTTGATGGCGCGAGCGGAGGGAAACGGCCTGCCCCTCGTTGCCATGATCAAGGACGACGATCGCTGCATCCGTTGCGGCCTGTGTGCCATTCGCTGCCCCACCGACGCGATGACCATGGAGAAATTTCAGATCACTGAGCGATACGTGCCGGCGACGACGGCTCAGTCTGTCGAAACAAGGAGCTGAGGGATGAGCGAGCGTAACGATCGTCGCGACTTCATGATGAAAGCCGGTTTGGGAGCCGGAGTCGCCGGGCTCGGGCTTCAAGCCGCGGCTTCCCTGCGGTCTCTGGTTCCGAACGTGTCCTACGACGCTCCGACCACGGTGAAGGTCGGACTACCCACCGACTTTCCCGATGGCCTCAAGTTCCTGCCCGACCAGCGGTTGTTCGTGTTCCGAGAAGGAAAGACGTTCCATGCCATCTCCGCGGTGTGTACTCACCTGGGCTGCACGGTGCGGGCCGAGGCCATGTCCCAGCCGGAAGTGAAGGAGGTGAATGGACTCAAGACTCAATTGACCCATCGCTTCTTGTGCCCCTGCCACGGCTCTCGCTACGAGGGCGATGGGCGGGCGGTCTCCGGTCCAGCACCCCGGGCTCTTTCCTGGTACCACCTCTCGATTGCCGTCGATGACGGGTCGCTGGTCGTGGATCTGGCCCAGGAAGTTCCTCGCGATTTCCGTCTCACCCTGGCCTGAGGAGACCACGATGGCTTTTCCTTTTCTCTCCTTCCTGAAGCGGTCCAAGGCCCCCGAGGCTCCCGGCGTCCACCCCCAGCCGTTCTGGAGTTTCAGGCCGCGCTCCGATCGCGAGTCCGGCGACGCCATCGTCTCCAACTTCGCCCTCCACATGTTTCCGGCCAAGGTTTCCCGCGCGTCCCTCGCCTGGAAGTACTCGTTCTGGCTCGGCACCGCCTCGGCCGCTCTGTTTCTCCTGTTGAACCTGTCGGGACTGCCCCTGCTGTTCCTGTACGTGCCTTCGGTCGAGCGGGCCTATGCCTCGATTAAGGATATCGAGTACGTCGTGACCTTCGGTTCGTGGTTGCGCTCCGTCCACCGGGTGGGCGCCCACCTGATGGTGGTGGTGGTGGCGCTCCATCTGGTGAGAGTTTTTCTGACCGGTGCCTACAAGAATGGCGTGGGTCAAGGGCAGCGGCGGGAGTGGAACTGGGTGATCGGGGTATTCATGCTGCTCCTCACCCTTCTTCTGTCCTTCACCGGCTACCTGCTGCCCTGGGATCAGCTCGCGTTCTGGGCGGTCACGGTGGGAACGAACATCGCGGCCTCCATTCCCTTCATCGGACCTCAAGTGCGCGAGCTTCTCATCGGCGGTCGGGCCATCGATCAGCCCACCCTGATTCGGTTCTACGTCCTGCATATCGTCGTTCTCCCCGTCGCCCTGGGCGCGCTCTTCGCGTATCACATGTGGAGAGTGCGCAAGGATGGCGGGCTCGCGGTGACGGACAAGGAGGCGAGGGACAACGAGCGACAGGAGGCCGCTCCCAATTCCACCAAGACCTACACCCTGCTCGGCATAGCCCGCGGCACCTCCCCCGTGATCCGGGCCACCGCCCTCTCTCGTCTGGACACCATGGTCAACGCGGTCCCCGACCTGATTCGTCGGGCCAACCTGGTCACTCTCGCGACCATAGCGATCATCTCGATCCTCTCCACCTTCGTCCGCTCGCCGCTGGAAGAAGCCGCTAACCCGCTGGTCACCCCGAACCCGGCCAAAGCGCCGTGGTATTTCCTGTGGCTTCAGGAGATCGTCACCGACACCACGATCCGGATCGGATCCTTCACCCTCAACGGTGCTTTCGTGGGCGGCGTGGTGCTTCCGGGCCTTCTGGTCACTCTGCTGATTCTCTGGCCCTGGCTCGACCGGAGTTCGAAGGAGGCCACGGGAGTCTGGTTCGCCCGCGATCGAAGGCTTCAGAACATCGTCTTCATTCTGCTCTGCGTGTTCATCCTGGGCCTGACCTTCGTGGGCACGTTCATGCGAGGCCCGTACTGGAACATCTA
>JAENWE010000367.1 GCA_016650185.1 Vicinamibacteria bacterium
CCGAGCCGAAGAACTGCCGGCCGCAGCCGGATCGACAGGCGGGGGCGGAAGCGAACAAGAGAGCGCTGAACCAGCAGTCCAGCACAGCAAGGCAAGGAACGTTCGTGGTCGCATGAAGTGCCCTCTCCTTTGGCCTCCGCGAGACGAGCCCTCGGCCGACCAAGGCGTTGTACGGCGGTGATCCTAGCAGCGAGCAGGAACGGACCCTCCCCCCGAGGATCGGCCGGAGCTCAACCGGGGAGAGCGAGGTCTTCCAAAAGTTGACACTGACCGCATCGCTTCGCTACGCTTCCCATTCCCAGGGACGTTGCGGTCTCCTGGATTCAGGCGCGTGGCTCAGGGGTAGAGCGCTTCGTTGACACCGAAGAGGTCGATGGTTCAATTCCATCCGCGCCTACCAGACCGTAAGACGCTCCTCAAGAAGACTCCCCAAGGAACCATAAGGACCGAACGCGATTTGATGATCCGTCCACTCAGCCCACGCTGATGCTACGTACCGAGATACGACCAGCCAAGGCCGAATTCACTTCGGCCGAAGCGTGGGGGTCTGGGGGGCAAAGCACCGCTGTCCGTGTGCCGCCCGCGGCCCCCCAGACTCAATGATGGACTTAACCGGTCCTTCCGGCGAATCGGAACCAGCCGATTCCCCAATCGAAATTTATCGGCATTCGTCCGCGCACCTGCTCGCGGCCGCGGTCACCGAGCTCTTCCCCGACACTCAGTGCGGTATCGGCCCGCCCACCGACGACGGCTTCTTCTACGATTTTCTGACCAGCAAGCCGTTCACGCCTGAAGACCTGACCGCCATCGAAAAAAAGATGGCCCACATCGTCAAGCAGAACCGGCCGATCGAAAAGAAGCTCATGCCCAAGGCGGAAGCGCTGAAGGAGTTCGCGGATCGCGGCCAGACCCTCAAGTGCCAACTCATCGAGGAGAAGGCGGGTGAGGTTGTCCAGTGCTACACCATGGGCGCGTTCATCGACTTCTGCCTAGGCCCCCATCTCCCGAGCACGTCTCACATCAAGGCCTTCAGGCTGAATCCTTCGCCCGCCGCCGCGTACTGGAAGGGCAATGCGGAGAACGCGTCGATGCAGCGCATCTACGGGTACAGCTTCTTTACCAGGGAAGAGCTGGAGCAGCATTTGTTCCGCCTGGCCGAGGCCAAGAAGCGCGATCACCGCAAGCTCGGCAAGGAACTCGGTCTCTTCATGGCCCATCCCTGGGCTCCCGGCGCGCCCTTCTGGACGCCCAGGGGCACGGTCCTTTGGAACACCCTCGCCGACTACATGCGCGACGTGGTGAAGTCCGCGGGCTTTGCCGAGGTTCGCGCGCCTCTCGCCTTCAACCAGAAGCTCTGGGAAACCTCAGGCCACTGGTTCCACTACCGCGAGAACATGTTCGAAATCAACTCTGGCGCTGAGGTCATGGCCCTCAAGGCCATGAACTGCCCCGGTCACATGCTGATGTTCGGCGCCGAGAAACACAGCTATCGAGAGTTGCCGATCCGGTATCACGAGCAGAGCGTGCTGCATCGCAACGAGGCGTCCGGGGTATTGTCCGGCCTCACGCGAGTCCGGCAGTTCTGCCAGGACGATGGTCATATCTTCGTCACCCCCGATCAAATCGCGGGCGAGGTTGAAAGCGCGCTGCGCCTGGTTCAGCGCGTCTACACCGATTTCGGCCTGAGTATCGAGATGAAGCTCGCCACCCGTCCGCCGGAGTTTCTGGGCGAGATCGCGCAGTGGGACGACGCCGAGGCCCAGCTCAAGAAGGCGCTCGAGGCCGCGCAACAGCCCTACACGCTCAATGCCGGTGACGGCGCGTTCTACGGGCCGAAGATCGACTTCGACGTCACCGACGCCCTGGGCCGGAAGTGGCAGTGCGCCACCATCCAGCTCGACTATCAGCTTCCCCAGCGCTTCGACCTCTCGTACACCGGCCCCGACGGCGCCGACCATCGCCCCATCGTCATCCACCGCGCCATCTTCGGGAGTTTCGAGCGCTTCATCGCTCTTCTGATCGAGAACTACGCCGGCGCCTTTCCGGTCTGGTTCGCCCCGGTTCAGGCCGTGGTCATCCCGGTCACCGAAGCCCACAACGAGTACGCCCGCAAGGTCGCCTCCGAACTTTCGGCCTTCCGCCTCAAGGTCGACGAACGCAACGAGAAGCTCGGCTACAAGATTCGCGAGGCCCAGAGCCAGAAGATCCCCTACATGCTGGTGGTGGGCGACAAGGAAACGGCGGACGGCACGGTCGCGGTGCGCCATCGCTTCAAGGCCGACCTCGGCGCCATGAAGGTCGCTGACTTCGCCATCAAACTTTCAGAACTCATCGCCACCCATAACGTGAACGAGGAGCCATCGTGATTTCAATAATTTCTGTCTTGGTCTCTGACGAGAAGCGCGCCCCCTGGCGGCGCTCGTCAAACTCCGGAGGTGCCCCATAGATCCCAAATCCGTCCGCATCAACGAAAAGATCCGCGTTAAGGAAGTCCGCGTCATCGACGCGGATGGCGCTCAACTCGGCATCATGCCGCCCGAACAGGCGCTCTCCATCGCCATGGAAAAAGAGCTCGACCTGGTCGAGGTCGCTCCCCAGGCGGTGCCCCCGGTCTGCCGCATCATGAACGCCGGCAAGTTCTTCTACGAGCAGAACAAGCGTGAGAACGAGGCCCGCAAGCACCAGAAGCACATCCAGATCAAGGAAGTGAAGTTCCGACCTAAGGTCGACGACCACGACTTCGACTTCAAGAAGCGCAACGTGGAGCGGTTCCTGGCCGAGGGCAACAAGGTGAAGTCGCTGGTCCAGTTCCGCGGCCGCGAGATCGTCCACTCCCACGTGGGCCTCGATATCCTGCGCAAGCTGGCCGCCGATCTCGGCGCCTCCGCCATCGTGGAAGTGCAGCCCCGCCTCGAAGGCAACATGATGACCCAGATCCTCTCCCCGGGTAAGGAGCTCGCGAAGCACACCGCCAAGGTGAACGAGGCGAAAGCCAAGGGCGGAGACGCCAAGGCCAAGGGCGGA
>JAENWE010000368.1 GCA_016650185.1 Vicinamibacteria bacterium
CTTCGCCAACTTCTCCTCCATCGGCATTCAGATCGGCGGCATCAGCGCCATCGCCCCGGACCGTCGCTCCGACCTCGCTCGCGTGGGTCTGAAGGCCATGATCGCCGGTGCTTTGGCCACCGCACTCACCGGCACCATCGCCGGGATCCTCGTAGCATGAGAAGACCGATCGCCCTTACCGCGGCCCCCGCGGCCCTCTTCCCGCGTCCCTGAGGCGGTCCCATACTCCAACCCATGGGTGCTACTCGCGGCTCCTCGGAGTCGGGTCACACGTGTTCACGCTCCCGCGCTTCGGCTCAGGATCTCGCGACGGCTCCGGTGCGCAAGGCCGTCGCTCGAATGAACGCCTGATCATCGCGTTCTACGTTCGATGGAGGATGGTCACCGGATTGGCGGTAGTCGCCTTTCGGGCGGGAACATATGAAGCGAGCAGGGCCACCGCAAACAGGACGAGAGCCGCGCCGATGAGGGTTGCCGGATCGCCGGCCTGCACTCCGTAAAGAAGGCTTCGTACCGAACTGCCGAGAGCGAGGGACGCGCCCAGGCCCAGAAGCAGCCCGGCCAGAGTGAGCCTCAGACCGCGGCCCAGGACCAGACGCAGGACATCGCGACTCTGCGCGCCCAGGGCCATGCGTACGCCGATCTCCCTGGCCCGCTGGCTCACCGAATAGGCCATGACGCCGTACAGTCCGACCGCCGCGAGCAACAGCGCGAGCGCCGAGTACGCCGTCATCAGCCCCATCATGAAGCGAGTCTGGCCAAGCGATCGATCCACCATGAAATCCATGGTGTAGATCTTCCACATCGGCTGTTCGGGATCGACGCTCCACACCGCTGTACGGACCGCGCTCGTCATGGCCATCGGATCGCCCGCCGTGCGCACCACCAGAGAGTTGAATATATACGGTTGCTGGGCCTGATATGCGTAGGCCTGCAGGCCATCTGGATCGTCCAGGCCATAGTGCTTGACGTCGCCGACCACGCCCACGATGGTGGCGGTAATCGGATTCTTGGGGTCGGGGAAGGTGATGGCCCGGCCCAGAGGATTCTGATTCGGCCAGTAACGTTCGGCCATGCGTCGGTTGATGACGATCACGGGCGTCGTCGTCGGTCCGTCGAGGTCGTTGAGATTGCGACCGCGCAGAAGCGGGATTCCCATGGTCTCGAAGTAGTACTGGTCCCCGAAGTTGATGAGCGCACGCGGGGCGTCACCGTCCGCCGGAGGAGGAGTTCCCGGGATCTCAAAGAGGACATTCGAACCATTCCCGCCGAACGGCACCGCGCGAACCACCGAGGCCGAAGTGACGCCGGGAACGGCTCGCACCCGTTCCACGATCTGGCGATGCACCTCCCACTGCTGCGCGCCGTCCGGGTACTTGTTCGCGGGGAGACGGTATTCAAGGGTAAGCAGATTGTCTGTCTTGAAGCCGACCTCCACCTGAGTCAGCTTCTGGAAACTGCGGAGCATCAGGCCGCTGCCGACCAGCATGACCAGGGTGAGCGCCACTTGAGCTACCACCAGAGCGCTGCCGAGACGTGACCGGGCCGCGCCCTCGCCGGATCGCCCCCCTTCCTTCAGGGTGCCGCTCAAATCGGGGCGGGAGAAGCGTAGAGCCGCGAAGGCGCCAAAGACGACGCCGGTCCCCGCGGACAGCGCGAAGGTGAACGCGAGCACCGTCCAGTCGAGTGCCGGCATCACGCCGCCAGGCAGAGGTCCGGGAGAGGAGGCCAGGAGCGCGCCGAGGCCGAAGTAGCCGAGGATCGTCCCGAGGATTCCCCCGCCCACCCACAGGAGAGCGGTCTCCGTCAGCATCTGCTTGATCAGACGCCCGCGTCCTGCTCCGAGCGCCGCCCGGGTCGCGATCTCGGTCTGGCGGGCCGAAGCGCGGGCCAGCATGAGGTTCGCCACGTTGGCACAGGCGATCAGCAGTACGAAAGCCACGGCGCCCATCAGCACCAGAACCATCGGGCGCGCGTTCTGCACCACCACGTCGCGGAGAGGCCGCGCGCGCATCTTTCGCCCCGCGCCCGCCGCGGGATACTCCTGAGCGACGCGAGCCGCGATGGTATCGAGCTCCGCCTGTCCCTCGGCCATGGTGACCGCGGGTTTGAGCTTGCCCACCGGACCGACGAGGCCGTTTGCGCGGTTGAGGTAGTTATCGGCGGTCTTGAATACCGGCCAGGTGTGATGGGGCATCCAGACTTCGACATCGTCGAACGGGAACCGGAACCCGCGGGGCAGAACGCCCACCACGGTAAATGGAGCGTTGTTCAAGACAATCGCCTTGCCCACGATTTTCGGATCACCACTGAAGACGTTCTGCCAGGCCTCGTGCTGAAGCACGCACACCGGCTCGGCGGCGAGATCATCGTCGCCCGCTCTGAATCCACGGCCCTGTTCCGGGTCGACACCGACCAGACCGAAGAAGTTGTCCGAAACGAATCCGCCGCGCACCCGCTGAGGTTCGCTTCCGCCCGTGAGGTTGACGCTCTGCGGCACCATGGCGGTGAAGCCCTCGAACAGGCGCGACTGCTTCTGAAGGTCCTCGAAGTCCGGAAACGAAACGAACTGCGAGCGTCCTTTGGCATCGACCCCGGAGACCGAGACGAGTCTCTCGGAATCGGGCAGGGGCAGGGGCTTGATCAGCAGCGCATTGACGACGCTGAAGATCGCGGTATTGGCGCCGATGCCGAGAGCCAGAGTGAGCACGGCGACGAAGGTGAAGCCGGGCGTGCGCGACAGCATGCGCGCTCCGTAGCGGGCGTCGTTCCAGAGTGTTTCCATGAGGCCGTCTCCTTGGCGCGCGGGATGTCCGTCGCGTCGGGGTTGCTTGTGAACCAGATCGAACCAGCCGAGTCGCACCGCGACCGCGGCGGCGTGCCGGCAGTACCAGAGGGTGGCCAGGCGAGGTGAGGTGATGGCGCGGCGACGCCACTCTTCTTCAAGGTCGCCGATCACCGACTCGAGAAGATGTCGTGGGACGGAGGCCTTGAGCCACTCGATGGCGAAGTAGGGTGGTTGAGGGAGACCGCTCATGCTTCTCTCCGTTTCGGCTCCAGGCCTTCCCACATGCGGCGAAGAGAGGCCCACGAGTGCTCCAGCGCTTTGGCCCCCGCGGGCTTCACTTCATAGAAACGCTTGGCCCGCCCGCCCCGCTCGGCCGTGGCATCCGCCAGCCAGGACTTGAGGTAGCCCTTCTCTTCGAGACGATCCAGGGTGACGTAGAGCGCGCCGCGCGCGACCGTGCGAGAGGTGCGGCTTTCGATCTCCTCGCGGATCGGCACC
>JAENWE010000369.1 GCA_016650185.1 Vicinamibacteria bacterium
GAATCGCGACTCCGCGCTGCGACTCGCCGGCCCGTCAATCCCGAGGACGACTCGCACACGGTCACGGATCTAGCCCGGACTATTCATGAGGGAATCTGCTACGACGTCCGATACCGCGCCACTGGCGGGCGTCCCCCGAGGGGAGGCTGCGCGCTGCTCGCTCCTCGTCTTCTCACGTATGTTCAATACTGTTGCGTCGCTCGTCGCTGCGCTTGCCCGCCATTGACACGGTCTCGAAGCGCGGAGCCTGCCCGGGGCACGTCTCGCGACGATTCCTCATGAATAATCCGGGCCTAGTTCGCGCCATGCCCGGGCTGACCGCCAGCATTCGACCGCCGCAATCCCGGCGGGTTATCGTCAAGGGCCAACCATAAGGAACACAAAATGAAGCATCACCGACTGCTCGTCTCCATCCTCGCGCTCTTCGCGACCGTCGTCTCCGCCCAGCCGTTTGACCCATCGCTCTTTTCCGAAATGAAGTGGCGGATGATCGGGCCGTATCGCGGAGGACGCACGAAGTCGGCGGTGGGCGTCCCGAGCCGTCCCGGGCTCTTCTATATCGGAGTCGTGAACGGCGGAGTCTGGAAGACCACCGACTACGGCCACACCTGGAACCCGATCTTCGATGATCAGCCCACGGGCTCGATCGGCGCCATCGCCATCGCCCCTTCGAATCCCGACATCATCTATGTGGGCAGCGGTGAAGGACTCCAGCGGCCTGACCTTTCCACCGGCGACGGCATCTACAAATCTACCGATGCGGGCAAGACCTGGGTTCATCTTGGGCTTCGCGACGGCCAGCAGATTCCGCAGATCGTGGTCGACTCGCGCGATCCGAATCGGCTCTTCGTCGCCGTCCTCGGCCATCCCTACGGCCCCAACGAGGAGCGCGGCCTCTTCAAATCCACAGATGGCGGCGAGACCTTCACCAAGTCTCTTTACAAGGATGAGAACACCGGCGCCATCGACGTGGTCCTCGATCCCTCAAACCCGGACAACATCTATGCCGCGATGTGGGAGGCGCGACAAGCTCCTTGGGAGAACGGTGTCTTCAGCGGGCCGGGAAGCGGTCTGTTCAAGTCCACCGACGGGGGCGTCACCTGGAAACCGCTCACCAAAGGCCTACCCACATTCGAGAAGGACATCGTCGGCCGCATCGGCGTGACTATTGCCCCGTCCCTTCCCTCGCGTCTGTTCGCCACCGTGGAGACGCGCGAAAGCGGTGAATCCGGTTTCCTCTACCGCTCGGACGACTCCGGCGAGAGCTGGAACCGCATCAGCGACGATCCTTACATCGTCGGCCGGCCGTCAGACTTCGCCGAAGTCAAAGTCCATCCCACCAACCCCGACATCCTCTTCACCGCCAGCCGCGTGATGTGGAAGTCGACCGACGGGGGCAAGACATTCACCGCGATCAAGGGCGCCCCGGGCGGCGACGACTACCACCGCATCTGGATCAACCCAAAGGATCCGAACGTGATGGTGGTGGCGGCGGACCAGGGAGCGGTGGTTACGGCCAACGGAGGCGCCACCTGGACGAGCTGGTACAACCAGCCGACCGCGCAGATGTATCACGTGAGCACCGACAACAATTTTCCTTACCGGGTGTGCTCGGGCCAGCAGGAGAGCGGCTCGGCCTGTGTGCTCTCCCGCGGTCACGCTGGCGCGATCACGTTCCGTGACTGGACCCCGGTGGGCGTCGAGGAGTACGGCTACGTGGCCGCCGATCCCCTGAACCCCGACATCGTCTATGGCGGCAAGGTCACCCGCTTCGATCGCCGCACCGGACAGACCAAGAATGTGTCGCCGAAGCCACTGCGCGGCGACGGCTATCGGGTGGTGCGCACCCAGCCCGTCTTGTTTTCTCCAGTGGATCCCAAAATTCTCTACTTCGCGTCGAACACGGTGTGGAAGACCACTAACGGCGGCGATTCGTGGGAGTCGATCAGTCCCGACCTCACGCGCAAAACCTGGGACGTTCCAAAGAACGTCGGGAAGTACATCGGCAGCAACGCCTCCAAGGCGACGCAACGCGGTGTGGTCTATGCGCTCGCCCCTTCGCCGCTGGACGTCAATCTTCTCTGGGCAGGAACCGACGACGGTTTTATCCATGTGACTCGCGACGGCGGAGCTCACTGGACCGACGTGACGCCACCCAGTCTTGGACCCTGGGCCAAGGTGTCGATCATGGACGCGTCGCACTCCGACCGGGACACCGCATACGCCGCGATCAATACGCTGCGTCTCGACGATCTCCGCCCCCACATCCTTCGCACGCGGGATGGCGGGAAGACCTGGCAGGAGATCATTTCGGGCCTGCCCGACGGCGCTCCAGTCAACGTGGTCCGCGCCGACCCCAGGCGCGCCGGCCTTCTCTTCGCGGGCACCGAGACCACGGTGTACGTGTCGTTCAACGACGGCGATTCGTGGCAGTCGCTGCGGGTCAACCTGCCCGCGACCTCCATTCGCGACCTGGTGATCAAGGATGACGATCTCGTGATCGGCACCCACGGTCGGTCGTTCTGGATCCTCGACGACATCACGCCCCTGCGTCAGTGGCGCACCGAGATCGCCTCGTCCGATGTGCATCTCTTCGCGCCGCAGGCGGCCTGGCGGGTGCGCTGGAACATGAACACCGACACGCCTTTGCCTCCCGAAGAACCCGTCGGCCAGAATCCGCCCGACGGCGCGGTTCTCAACTACTTCCTCAAGGCGGACGTGGCCGGACTCGTGAGGCTCGACGTCATGGACGCTTCGGGCAAGACGGTGCGGTCGTTCCGCAGCGACGACAAGCCGGAACCCTGGCCTGCCGATCGCGACATCCCCGACTATTGGATCCGCCCCCACCAGCCCCTGCTGACCCGGGCCGGCCTGCATCGTTTTGTCTGGGATCTGCATTACCCTCCGCCGCAGTCGTTGTCGCACGGCTATCCCATCTCCGGCGTCTTCGCCAACACCTGGCTCGAGCCGCGGGGGCCCTGGGTTCCTCCAGGGTCCTACACCGCGCGCCTGACCGCGAATGGCGAAACCAGAGAGCAGTCGTTCATGGTGAAGATGGATCCGCGGCTAGAGGCTCCCGCCACCACGCTGCGGACTCAATTCGATCTCTCGATGCGCGCCTACTCGGCCATGAACGACTCGTTGACGATGCTCACCGAAGTTCGGGCGACGCGCACGGCTCTGACGGAAGCAATGACCAAACAGAAATCGGCGAAGCGAAAGGCAGCGCTGGAAGCAGCGGATAGGACCCTGGCGCCTTTCGACGAGGCGGGGTTCGCGCGAGCGAATCAACAGATGGGCCAGATTCTCGACGCTCTCCAGGAGGTCGACGACGCGCCCACCACGCAACTCCTGGCGACGTTGGAGGAGAAGAGCAAGGCCCTGGCCGATTTGATGGCCGCGTGGCCGAAGGCCCAGGCCGCGGCGAAGGCGGTCGGCCGGTAGCGTTGCCTAGCAGCCCTTGGCGCGTCTGGGCCTACCAGGCGCGGGAACAGCCGTTGCGAACGATCTCGACTACATCCTGGAGTCAGCGTACTCGCGCAGGGCATCGCGGAGGCTGTTTGGACCTTCCTGGGTCTCGTCCCAGGCCGCGAGGCCAGTGGTCTCGGGAATGAGGCCGAGCCAGATCGAGCCCTCCTCGGAACGCGAAACTCCTCCCATGGCCACCAGTTGAGCCGAAGCCGCCAGGGACTGAAAGGTACCGCGGTGGCGCTTGTGCACGGGCAAAACGGTGATGGAGAGAAGGCCGCCCGTCGGCGGACGCAGGCGCACCACGCCGGGACCGTCGTGGGGCAAAGTGATCTCCGGCATCGGAGCCGCGCAGTCCTGGGCAATCGCCGAAATGATGGCGAAGATCTCCTCCGGGCCGTGCTCGGAAGAGCTGGCGAAAAGAATTCTCGACCCGCCCCCGCCCAGAAAGAGAAGCTTCTGGTGCCACGAATCCATGATGCCCTGCAGGGTGATGGCCTGGGTGTTGTATTCGCCAAGGATTCCGGACGATGACAACCACGCCACCGCGAGGCGGATCTTGAGCGAGGCCAGAGGAATGGCGGCGAGCAGTTGGGGGGTCGTGATCTTCGGTTTGTTGGCGATCACTTCGAGGACATGCGGGGCGCCGCAGGACAGGTCATCATTCACCACTCGGAGGCCGCGTGAACTGAGACCCAGGCGCGTCGTCTCATCCGGAAAATAGGAGGAAATCCGTTCAAACTCGTCTTCCAGCCGAACCGTCTCCATGAGCAGGGAGGTGAGATCCATTTCGCCCTTGAGGTCATTGGACGCGGTGGAGGCGAACGAAAACGAGCCGCTCTTCGTGGACAGCATTTCGATCACGGCCTCGTGGTCGCTGAGCCGGAACATCGTGGCGCTCAGCATCGAACCGCGGTTAAGAGAGCACTTGCCCTCCCCGAAGGGAGCCACCACATCCAAGACTCCGCTCTTCCGGCCGCTCGACAGCATCTCGAACACTTCGTAGAGCGAGAAGACCTCGATGCGACCGGAAAGATCGAACCTGGAGATCCCGTCGGTCGCCGTCGGCCCCGCACTCTTTCCCGTCTTCGCCAACTTCAACTCCTTCACCCTGTCTCAGATCAGACTCCACAATAGCTTATCTGTCGAAAGCACTTGGATCCACGGTGGGCCCCTCCGGCCCTCTCCCCTGGCCGCCCTTCGCCCTGCCATCTCGATCCACCGCGAGCCAACGGTTCCACACAGTCTCCACATATGAGCCACAGGTTTTCCGCGAAGAAAGCGATCACGTTCCCACCGTCAGCGAACCGTTGATGCACAGGGTTATCCACAGGTCTCACACAAGCGAGAAGTACAAGCGCCCCGCGCCGACCCGTCGGGACGGCCTCAGACGCGGACGAGGGGGTCGAACAGTCGTCGGTGCTCATCGACGGCGAAACGGTCGGTCATTCCGGCGATGTAATCGCAAATGACCCGATGCACGCCGTCCGCGTCGAAGCGCGCTTGATACTGAGGCGGGAGCTGCAGGGGCTCGGCGACGTAGGAGCCGAAGAGATCCCGCAGAATCCGTCCCGCTTTGTCGGCCATGCGCATGACGCGCCAGTTGCGGTACATGTTGGTGAAGAGAAAGGCCTTCAACTCCCGGACGCTTTCGCTCATCTCTTCCGAATAAGACACAAGGCGTCCGGCCGCGCTTCGAACGTCTTCAACGCTGCGCGCCCGAGAGGCCTGAATCCGCTGCAGAGTGGTCATGACCAGGTCGTTGAGGCAGCGGTCGATGATCTTGGACACGATCTGTCGCCTCAGGACCGAGTCGTCGCCGGGCCCCTCGCGAAGAACCGATTCATGGGCGGTTCGAAACAGGCCAACCGACCGGATCTGTTCAATGGTGAACATGGCCGAATTGAGACCATCATCGATATCGTGATTGTTGTACGCGATCTCATCCACGAAATCGACAAGTTGCGCTTCGATGGTCGGCGCTTCGCCGCGCGCGTATTCTTCGGGGGCTTTGGCGTCCGAATCGGCCTGGTGCTTGATGATGCCCTCGCGAACTTCCCAGGTGAGATTCAATCCGGGGTAATCGGGAGAGCGCCGCTCCAGGGTCTCCAGAACGCGCAGAGTCTGCCGGTTGTGCTCGAAGCCCCCGTGGTCCTTCATCAACTCGGACATGACCCGCTCGCCCGCGTGACCAAAGGGCGTATGGCCGAGGTCGTGCCCGAGAACCAGAGTCTCGACCAACTCTTCATTCAGGGCCAGGATGCGCGCGGCGGTGCGGCCTATCTGCGCGCCTTCAAGGCTGTGGGTGAGCCGTGTCCGATAATTGTCGCCTTCGTGATTCACGAACACCTGGGTTTTGTATTCCAGTCTGCGGAACGACGAGGTATGGATGACGCGATCGCGGTCCCGCTGGAAACACGTGCGCAGCGGGTGCTCGAGTTCGGTGTAGCGGCGGCCCCGGCTGTGCGCGCTCTTCATCGCCCAGGGCGAGAGTCGCTCCAGTTCCCAATGCTCCTGTGAAGCCCGATCCACGAAGGTCATAGCGAGGTCATCTTAAGTCGCCACGCGGTATCGTGTGCGTGAAAAGAAGGAAACACGAACGGAGGCCCCCGGGCCTTGACGAGGAGCGATTGGAAATGGACG
The DNA here is from genome assembly GCA_016650185.1 of Vicinamibacteria bacterium. GTDB lineage: Bacteria > Acidobacteriota > Vicinamibacteria > Fen-336 > JAGNNV01 > JAGNNV01. The sequence continues at coordinate 6,112 of JAENWE010000369.1, forward strand.
AGAAGAAGTCGGTCAATTTCACGGTGGTGCCCGCGGACGACGCGTCCCCCCGCGCCTACAGTAATTTCTGCGCGATTCAGCACTCGCCCTTCGACTTCACGCTGACCTTCTGCGAAATGATGCCGATCACCGAGACCCAATTCGTGCCTGGTCAGGACCATCAGTTCATCAAGGCGCCGGTCAAGACCCGCGTGGTGGTGCCGGTCCAGATCATTCCGGGGCTGGTGGCGGCGCTACAGGAGAACTACCGCCTCTATCAGGAAGCCTACGGCCCCTCGAAGGGACCGATGCATTGAGAGAGACGAAACTCTCGGCCCGCACCGGCGAGATCCTGGACCGTCTGGAGTCCCTGTATCCGGACGCCGATTGCGAACTCAACTATGGCAACGCGTACGAGCTTCTGATCGCGACCATATTGTCCGCGCAGTGCACGGACAAGCGGGTGAACGCGGTCACGCCGAATCTCTTCGCCCGATACCCCGCCGCGGACGATCTCGCGAAAGCGGCCCTTCCCGAGGTCGAGGAGATCATTCAATCCACGGGATTCTTTCGCGCTAAGGCGAAAAGTATCACCGGCTGCGCCCGGGCTCTGGTCGCGGAGCACGGGGGCGACGTTCCACGCGACTTTGTCGCCGCGGTGAAACTTCCAGGCGTGGGACGCAAAACCGCGAGTGTGGTCCTTGGCCATGCCTTCGGCATCGCGGAGGGCATCGCGGTGGACACGCACGTTCTCAGGCTCACCGCGCGATTGGGCCTGACCAAGAACAATGACCCCATCCGCGTCGAGCAGGAACTGATGAAACTGGTCCCACAGAAGCGCTGGGTCAAGACCACCGACCTCATCATCTTTCATGGCCGCCGGGTCTGCAATGCGCGCAAGCCCCTTTGTGGCGAATGCGGCATCTTCGACCTGTGCGCCTGGGAATCGAAGCAGGCGTACGCTATGGGCGAGAAGAAACCGAAGGTGAAGGACGGATCGAGGCCAGTCGAAGGTAACGCCAGGTCGAATTCACTTCGCCGGAGCGACGGGGTCTGGGGGCTGGGCACACCAACGAAGGGCGGTCTGCGGCCCCCAGCCAGGGGAGCGGAGGCGAATTCACTTCGCCGGAGCGACGGGGTCTGGGGGCTGAGCACACCAACGAAGCGCAGTCTGCGGCCCCCAGCCAGGGAAGCGAAGGCGAATTCACTTCGCCGGAGCGACGGGGCCTGGGGGCTGAGCACACCAACGAAGCGCAGTCTGCGGCCCCCAGCTAAAAGGACGTCAAAGTGAGTCAAAGAAGCGTGGTGGCCGCGGTCTGCCAAATGCGATCCGGCGAAGACGTCACCCGGAATCTGCAGTCGGCGGAGAC
>JAENWE010000370.1 GCA_016650185.1 Vicinamibacteria bacterium
CTCGAAGAAGCCCGCAGAATCTTCAATCGGCGCGGGAGTCTGGTGGACCGCATGGGGGCCGTCGATTTCCGTATGACTTTCCCGTCCCTCATCACGATGAATGACCGAGCTGCGGCCGCCTTCGGGGTGGAAAACCGCACGCCGCTGCTTGACCATCGACTTATCGAATTTGCCTTCCGGCTTCCCGCCGATCTGAAGCTCCACGCTGGACAAACGAAGATCCTCCTGCGCCGGGCGTCGCGAGGTCTCGTACCGGACGCGATCATCGACCGGCCTGAGAAAAAGGGCCTGGGCGTGCCCGTGGGTCGCTGGCTGCAGAACGAGCTCAAAGACTGGGCCACCGAATTGTCCCAATCGCTGGAGCGACGCGGCATCAGACTGGACGCAGCCCAGGACCGCGGAGAGTTCGATCGGACGCTGTTCACCAAGGTGAGCCTCGAACTCTGGTTCCGCACCTTCATCGACAACCGGGGTGCTGGTCCCATCCAGTGATGGTCTCGAGTGCGCGAGGCCGAGCTTCGTTATCCTTCAGTTCTGTTCAACAATCGGGGCGCGTCCCGCCCCGACATCGCGAGGCATTGGCAATGAATATGGTCGGTAGGACGATTCTCGGGCTCTCCCTTCTCGTCACCTCTGGATCGCACGCCGCGGCAGCTCCTCCGGCCGCGATGCCGCCGAGGCTTCCTTCGCTTCGTGAACAGGACGCGATCCGCCAGGAGTGGTTGAAGTTGCGCCTCGACCGGGTCCTGCCCACCCTGATGCGCCGGCATGGGGTATCGATGTGGCTGGTGATCAATCGCGAGTACAACGAGGATCCCGTGTTCCGGTCGCTGATTTCGCCCTCGGTGATGAATGCCCGGCGGCGCACCATCCTGGTGTTCTTCGACCGGGGTGGCGACAAGGGCATCGAGCGCCTGGCCCTGGGCGGCGGCACCAACGGCGGCCTGTACGAGATGTATCGCGACCCCGACAACGCCGGCCGCGAGATCATGGGCGAGTCGCAGTGGCAGACCCTGCGGAAGGTGATTGAGCAGCGCAAACCGAGCACGATCGCGATGAACGTCTCGCACACTCATGCCTTCTCGGATGGTCTGTCCTCCGGTGAACGCGAACAGCTTGAATCGGCTCTCGGGCCCTGGACGACGAAACTTGTGCGCGCGGAGAACCTTCCCCTCGAGTACATCTCGGTGCGTCTACCCGAGATGGAGCCTTATTACGTCGCCATGATGCGGACGATCCACGCTCTCATCGCCCGCGCTTTCTCGAATGAAGTCGTCACCCCGGGAAAGACCACGTCCAAGGATGTCGAATGGTGGCTGCGGCAAAGCGTCAACGATCTGGGTCTGGGCGAGTGGTTTCCTCCGACCGTTTCCGTGCAGCGCCCGGAGCGGAAGGCCACGGAGTTCGCGGCGACCGTTCGCCCGGAGGCCGAGGTCATCGAGCGCGGCGATCATCTTCATGTCGATTTCGGCATCTACGCCATGGGCCTGGCCACCGACACCCAGCACGTGGGCTACGTTTTGAAGGAACGCGAGAAGGACGTTCCCGCCGGCCTTCAAAAGGCCCTGGCCAATTCAAATCGAATGCAGGACATCGCGTTCGAGGAGATGCGTCCGGGACGCACGGGCAACGAAGTCCTGGCGTCGATGCTCGCGCAGATGAAGAAGGAAGGGATCGAAGGCACGATGTATTCGCATCCCATCAACGACTTCGGTCACGGCGCGGGCCCCCTCATCGGCCTTTGGGATCATCAGGAGGGCGTTCAGGGACGCGGCGATGTGACTCTGCTTCCGAGCACGTGGTTCTCGGTGGAGCTTCAGGCCACGACCGCGATCCTCGAGTGGGGTGGCCAGAAGATCCGGTCAGCCCAGGAGGAGGACGCCATCCTCGGCCCGGATGGCAAGATGCGCTGGGTCCTGAGCCGACAGACGAAGTACCACTTGGTGAAGTAGCCGAAAATCTGCCGACGTTCCTACGAAAGGCCGGTGGCGATCGCGGCGGTTACCGAAACCGCACCCAGCAGAAACAGCATTCCGAAGAGGGGCAAG
>JAENWE010000371.1 GCA_016650185.1 Vicinamibacteria bacterium
GTCCAGCGTTACGTTGAGCGCTTCCTTCAAGACGTCCGGACCACCGCCCCGTCTCCGACCACGCCGGCCGAAACCCATGGCGGCTTCCTCATCCTGGCGGCGACGCTCGGAAAGCGCACCGCCGAACTTCACCTTGCCCTGGCCCGGCGGACGGGCGATCCGGCCTTCGATCCTGAGCCCCTCCGGGGAAGTGATGTCGCCGCGTTCAAACAAAGGGCGGCGGATGAGGCCGCTTCAACACTCGACCTCCTGCGCCAACGTCTGGCCCAGTTGCCCGCCTCCACCAGGGATCAGGCCCAGACCCTGCTGGCGAAGCCGGAACGGGTGCGGACCCGCATCATGGCGGGCGAGAACGAAAAGCCGGGAGGGCTCAAGACCCGCTTCCACGGCGACTACCACCTGGGCCAGGTGCTCGTGACCGCCAACGACTTCGTGATCATCGACTTCGAGGGCGAGCCCGCGCGCAGCCTCGAAGAGCGCCGGGCCAAGAGCTCGCCCCTGCGCGACGTGGCCGGCATGCTGCGATCGTTCAACTACGCACGATGGTCGGCGCTCGAACGAGTGGCTCTGAATCTCGAAGAGCGCGGGCGCCTTGAGTCCGCGGCGCGCGAGTGGGAACTCGCCACCCGCGAGGCCTTCCTGGCCGCGTACCGGGAGACCATGGCCCTCGCGGACCCGGCGATGCCGGTCGACGCCGACCTGCTCAGACTCTTCGAACTGGAGAAGGCGATGTACGAATTGCGCTACGAGCTGAACAATCGGATCAACTGGGCCCAGGTACCGTTGCAGGGCATCCTGGCCCAGATCGATGCGGGCTGACGCCGTACCCGCGAGATCCCGAAACTGGAGAACAGATCAATGGAGACTTTAGGCATCTACGAAGAGACCGCCCGGGCGTTTCTCTCACAGGTCGGCGCATTCCTCCCTCGTCTGCTCATTGCCATGGTGGTGGTGGTGGGCGGGTGGCTGATCGCCAAATTGACGCGCTTCGCGGTCACCAAGGCGCTCAAGGCCATCAACTTCAATGTGCTGACCACTCGCTCGGGCTTCGATTCCTTTTTGCGGCAGGGCGGCTTCGAAGGGGGCGCCACGCCCATCTTCTCCGGGCTCGCGTACTGGCTGGTCATTCTGGCCTCCCTGCTCATCGCCTTGAACGGACTGGGTCTCACCTACATCACGGACCTTCTGAGCCGGGTGGTGTGGTTCGTGCCGAATGTCTTCGTCGCGTTGCTGGTTCTGACCTTTGGCTCCTACTTCGCGGGCTTCATCGGCGACAGCGTCGTCACCTACTGCCGCAACATCAAGGTGGAGGGCGCCGCCTTCCTGGGCAAGCTCGCCCAGTACGCCATCATGGTCTTCGTTATCGTGATCGCCCTCGACCAGGTCAAGGTGGGCGGCGACATACTTCGCGAAACCTTCCTGATTCTCCTATCCGGATGCGTTTTCGCGCTGTCCCTGGCTTTCGGGCTTGGGGCTAAAGGCTGGGCTGCCGATCGCATCGAGAACTGGTGGCCGCGGGACAAGAAGCTCAAGCCTGGAGACGACGCGAAGCTCCCTCGCTAAGCCCCCTCGCAGTTCCCCCTGGGCCTCGCGCGCGCGGGGGCTGCTTCGCTCCGACCCTGAAGGGCAGACCATGAAGGCAAACGATCAAATCACCGCGGTCTGGCCCGGAAGGCCCTATCCGCGGGGCGCCCACTGGGACGGCGAAGGCGTCAACTTCGCGGTCTTTTCGCAGCACGCCGAGAAGGTGGAGCTTTGCCTGTTCAACCAGAGCGGTCGGCACGAACGGCAACGCATCGCCATGCGCGAACGCACCGATTTCGTGTGGCATTGCTACCTCCCGGAGGCGAGGCCCGGTCTGGCCTACGGCTATCGGGTCCATGGGCCGTACAAGCCAGAGGACGGGCATAGGTTCAATCCCAACAAGCTGCTTGTCGATCCCTACGCCAAGGACCTGGTCGGGCAGGTTCGATGGGGCGACGCGCTGTACGGCTACACCATCGGCAACAAACGCGAGGACCTGTCGTTCGACCGCCGAGACAGCGCCGCCCTGATGCCCAAGAGCCGGGTGCTCGAACCTGCCTTCACCTGGGGCGACGACCGAAGGCCGCAGATACCTTGGCCGGACATGGTCATCTACGAGCTGCATGTTCGCGGCTTCACCATGACCCATCCCGAAGTACCCGAGCATCTGCGCGGCACCAGCGCCGCCCTCGGCTCGGCGCCGGTGGTCGAGTACCTGAAGCGGCTGGGCATCACCACGGTTGAACTGTTGCCGGTTCACAGCTTCCTGAACGACCGCAACCTGGCCGTTCAGGGGTTGCACAACTACTGGGGCTACAACACCTTCGGTTATTTCGCTCCAGACACCCGCTATCGCGCCTCGGGCAAGGTCAAAGAGTTCAAGACCATGGTCAAGGCGCTGCACACCGCCGGCATCGAAGTCATTCTCGACGTGGTCTACAACCACACCTGCGAGGGCAATCACCTCGGGCCAACCCTGTCCCTGCGCGGCCTCGATAACGCGTCCTACTACATTCTCAATGCGGAGAACCGCCGCTACTACGATGACTTCACCGGGTGCGGCAACACCGTCAACCTCGAGCATCCCCGGGGTCTCCAGATGGTGATGGACTCGTTGCGTTACTGGGTCGAGGATATGCACATCGACGGATTTCGCTTCGACCTCGCCTCGGCGCTGGCGCGCGAATCGGGCAAGGTGGAGAACCTGGGCGGCTTCTTCGACGCCATCCGCCAGGACCCCACCCTCAACCAGGTGAAACTGATCGCCGAACCCTGGGATCTGGGTCACGGGGGTTACCAGGTGGGCAACTTCCCCCTCGGCTGGGCCGAATGGAACGATCGCTATCGCGACGGCCTGCGCGGCTACTGGAAAGGCGACAGCGGCCTGGTCGGCGATGTCGCTCGGCGTCTCACTGGGTCCCAGGACCTCTACGGCTGGTCCGGCAAGCGGCCGTACGCAAGCATCAATTTCGTGACCGCCCACGACGGCTTCACCCTGCACGACCTCGTCTCGTACAACGAAAAGCACAATGAGGCCAACGGCGAAGACAACCGCGACGGCAGCAACAACAACCTGTCCTGGAACTGCGGGGTCGAAGGAGAGACCGACGACCCCGGGATACTTGCTCTGCGCGAGCGTCAGAAACGAAACCTGTTCGCCTCCCTGCTTCTCTCGCAGGGCGTACCCATGCTTCTGGCCGGAGACGAACGCGGCCATACCCAGCGCGGCAACAACAACGCCTACTGCCAGGACAACGAACTGGGGTGGCTCGACTGGACCTCGACCCCGAGCCGCGAAGCCCTCCTCACCTTCGTCCAGCGCGTCATCGCACTACGCCGGGCCCATCCGTCGTTCCGTCGCCGGAATTTCTTCGAAGGCAAGCCGATCGAAGGCGATACGATCAACGACGTGTCGTGGCTGAGACCGGATGGCGACGAGATGACGCCGTCGGACTGGAACGAGAGCCATGCGCGGTGTCTGGCCATGCTGGTGTCGGGCCGCGGCATCTCGGAGCATGGACCGCGGGGCGAGGCGCTGCGGGACGACGATTTCCTGCTTCTCTTCAACAGCCATCACGACGAGATTGCTTTTACCCTGCCCGCGGTGAGCGAGGCCGGCTGGGCTCTGCTCATCGACACCGCCACGGATGCGATACCGCCTGAGAAGCACGGACCCTTCGCCGCGTCGCCGCCGGCCTGGACCGAGCCGACCTATCCCTTGCAGTCCCGTTCCTTCGTCCTGCTGAGTCGCGCCGGGACGCATAGCTGAGAAGAGGGCAAGGTGCCTGGCCTTCCGCATGCCCTCCGACCGTCGGCGGCTTCGGTAGACTCCGCGGGTGCTTGAAGCCATCGGTCTCGTCGTGGACATCGCGGTGGCGAACGCCGTCGGATCGAACCTCTTCAACATCGGTTTCATCCTGGGACTGTGCGCCATAGTGCGGCCGCTTTCTATTTCCGGCAACACCATTACGTCGTCCTTCTCCTCAGATAGCCGGCGCGCCTCTGGCTACTTGATCAGGGCCGTCTCCGGAAACTGGGAAAACCACGCGAACCAGAACGTGCGGCGAGCGGGCTCGCGTGTCGCGGTCTGGCCGTCGGGGCTTTCGAGCCGTTCCTCGCCGACCTTCCACACCCGCCCCAGTTCGTCGAACACGTCCACCCCGGAGAAGCGAACGAAGCGCGTGGTCCCAGCCTTGTAGATCCGGTTGGCGCCGCCCTCGGTGGTGAGCGCCACATAGTTCGTCCCGCCGGCCGAGAAGAGGTGAACCGGGTTCTTCTTCAGGAAAGCCGCGTCCAGGGCCACCGGGGTGAGGGACGGATCTGCGCCGGCGAGAAAAGTCACCACTTCGGCCTTTCGCTTGAGCCGCTTATCGTCCTCCGGGACTTCGAACATCAGATCGTCGTTGGAAAAATAGTTTCGATAGGCAACTCCCTCGTCGTAGTCGCGCTTGTACCCGGTGTCGAGGGACAACACCGTGGTCTCGGGATGCGCGGTTCGCCACTCCTTCCAGGTCGTGGTCACCACCGGGCGGTACTTGAGGACGATCTCGCTCTGGGCGAGCGGCCCCACCACCGGGCGACCCTCGATCGTCGACCAGAGCGACTTCGTCTCGAGATCAAACATCAATTTGTTCGAGCGATAGAGCAAGCCGCTGGTGCCCAGAGTGAACGACCGGTCGCCGATCGCCGTCTCGAATGGAATGACGGTTCCGCACAGCGTGCAGTAGACAACCGCCAGCTTCACACCGCCGAGAGTATCCAGAGCCATCTCGTGCCAGGCCAGGATCCGCTTCGGATAGGCCCGCGCCTCACCGTTGACCACGAGTCCGAACACCACGTTCTTGTCGCCCATGAACGCGGCCGCGGGCGCGGCCACCGTCTTCGGCTGATCAAGGGGCGGAATGCCGTTCACGCCCACTCCACCCCAGTCGATTTCGTCAAGACGGATCCGCGGTTTCGTGCCGGCGGAGAAGAACGTGGCCATGCGCGGGTCGATGTTGGCGTAGAGACGTGACTTGAACGCGGCGTACTCTGGATGAGGGTCATGGGGCAACGTCCACGACCACTTGCGCCATTGTTTCAGGTCGTTCCCAAAGCTTTTTCCGGTCTGGCGAGAGAGAAAACGCATCAACCGGCCACGAATGAGTGATTCCGGAGTTCGGATTGCGGGGCGAAAGGCTTCGCCGGTTCCGCGTGGAGCGCTTCCGGTCTGAGCATCTTCGTCGCCGCCCAGGCTGTCGTCAGGCACACCGGAAGGAGACGGGTCGCGCGCGGGCCGAAAAAACCGGGCGAGATCCAGAACCATGGCGGCGTAGGCATCCTTCCAGACCGGCGCCAGGCGGTCGGCGGCCGCTTCGGACGCCTTCTCGTCTTTAGAGGCCAGAGCCACGAAGTCCTCGAGCGGCGGCGGCTGTGCCAACGCCCCGGTGGCGAACCCGAGCGCGCAGATGAAGGCGATAAAGAAGGTCCGAAGAGTCACGAACGAAACATACCAGCGCTTCCTGAGGGCCCGGTTACGGAAAGGCCCTCCATCCCGTCATCGCGATCATCGACAGGGCAGCCGCAAGGGGCAGAGTGGCCACGCTCAAGCAGCGCCACCATCCTCGGCGTGTCGATCGCGCGAGTCGCGCAGACGCAGGACGCCGAAAGGATCGAAAGGGCGCCCGACCCGCTCCGGCGCACCACCCCGAAACGGTTCGCCGCGAAGGCCAGCCCCACCGAGACGCTCATGCCCGAACCTCGACCCGCAGGCTCAACAACATGTGCCCGCGTCCTTGGAGTCGCCCGCCACGAAGGGAATCGAGCCTCCGCATCCCGGGAACAGACCGAAATGCCTTGAGAAGTCGCCCACGAAATCGAAGTGCTCTCGGAAGCGCGTGTCGTGGAGCATCCGCCAGGTGTTGCCACAGACCGGAAAGGCCCGACCGGTTTCGATGTCGTGGTGAGAGTCCAGCACGAAGCGTGATTCGGCCCCGGGGATGGTGCCGCGATAGACCACGGCCTGGCCGTAGTCTTCGCAGGCGGTCTCAAGGTCGTCGATCCTGAACAGCCGATACGTGGCCGAGTAGAAACGCACCGATCCCACCCGACGCGCCACCTCCTTGTCGGTGATGGAAAGCGGGCGATCCTCGACCAGGCGGGCATCCGGGAAGCCGGTGGCGGTGGCCAGGCGCAGGAAATCATTCCAATACAGCGCTCCGCCCAGGCATTCTCCGTACAGCACGGCATCGTCGCGCAGTTCCGCAGGCACGCGCCGGTCCGCGTAGACATCGGAGAAGTAGAACTCGCCGCCGGGCCGGAGCAGCCGGCGGACGCCACGCAGAACCGCCTCTTTGTCGGGCGAAAGGTTCACCACGCAGTTGGACACGATGACATCGAAGCTGTCGGGATTGAGGGCGAGTTGGTCCAGTCTTTCGATGTAGCCCTCAAGAAACGTGACGTTGTCGAAACCAAACGCGTCGGCGTGGAAAGACTGGTGAGCCCGGGCGACGCTCAGTTGCTCGGCGGTCATATCGACGCCCACGACCGAGCCGGTCTCCCCGACGAGTTGCGAGAGGGCGTAGACGTCGCGCCCGGATCCGCACCCGAGGTCGAGTACTCGACATCCCTCGAGGAGCGGCGGACAAACGAGGCCGCAACCGTAATAGCGGGCCAGGACGTCTGGATGGATCTTCGTGAGGACGGCTTTCAGCCACTCGGGCGTTTGGGTGATGTCGCAGCAGGCGGAGGTGACGAGGTCCGCCGAAGATTGAAGGCGCTTGCCATAGTAGTCCTTGACCGCGTCGTGGGTCGGCGAACCGTTCGAAGTCGAGCGTGAATCCAGCATCATTCTGTTTGTCGGCCGCGAAAAGCCGTTCTTACAACCGGGCGGGAACGGCCTCGCGCTTAGCCTCTCCTCCATGTGTGGTATTTCTTCAGCCAGGACAACGTCGCCTGCGGTGCGTGGGCGCGACGCCATGCGCCCGCGGCGTACTTGTTCGCTTCCGAAAGCGTCGGATAGGTATGAATCGTGGACAGAATCTTGCCGAGACCCAAACCGTGCCGCATGGCCAGAACGAACTCGGCCAGCAGGTCGCCCCCGTGCTCGCCCACGATCGTGACCCCGAGGATCTTGTCCTTCCCCGGCGGTGTGAGGACTTTGACGAAGCCACGGGTCGCGCTGTCCGCGATCGCCCGATCCAGCTCATCGAGGTTGTAACGCGTGACCTCGAACGGAACCCCCTGCTCGCGCGCCTCATTCTCGGAGAGCCCGACCCGGGCGACTTCGGGATCGACGAACGTCGTCCACGGGATCGTGCGGTAGTCGACCTTGAACCGCCGGAGATGGCCGAAGAGGGCATTCACCGACGCGTACCAGGCCTGATGGGCCGCGGTGTGCGTGAATTGATAAGGGCCGGCGACATCGCCCGCCGCGAAGATGTTGGGATAGAGGGTTTCGAGATACTCGTTCGTCATCACGGTGCGGGAGGTTTCGATGCCGAGATCTTCGAGGCCATAGCCGGTGAGCCGGGCTGATCGGCCCACGGCCAGAATGAGCTGATCGAACTCGATCCTGATCTCGCCGCCAGAGGCCGGGACCAGCACGATGAACTTCCCCTTGCCCTCGCGTTCACATCTCACCGCCTGGTGCGACGTCTTGACGTCCACGCCGTCGCGTCCCAGGGCGGCCTCGACCTCGCGGGAGACCTCGTCGTCCTCGCGCGGCAACAGGCGCGGGCCCTTCTGCACCTGGGTCACTTTCGCTCCGAGACGCGCGAAGGCCTGGGTCAGCTCGCAGCCAATCGGGCCGCCCCCGAGGACCACCAGCCGGACGGGGATGGCATCGAGCTTCGCGAACTCGTCCCAGAGCGTGTCGCTCGTGACGTAACCGACCTCGTCAAGGCCGGGCAACGCCGGAACGATCGGTCGCGCCCCCGCGGCGATCACAATGCTGCGCGTGGTCAGACGCTTCGTGCCGCCGCCGTTCAACGCCACGTCCACCGTCCAGGGATCCACGATCCGCGCATAGCCTTGAAGCACATCGACGCCCAGGCCCTGGTAGCGCTCGATGCTGTCATGGGGCTCGATGGTTCGGATGATCGCGTGAATGCGCTGCATCACGGTTCGGAAATTGATGACCGGCTCGGCGGGGGTGAGGCCGTAGTGGTCGGCATGACGAGTCTGGTGGGCGGCCCGGGCCGACTTGATGAGCGCCTTGCTGGGCACGCAGCCGTAGTTGAGGCAGTCGCCTCCCATCTTCTCCGCTTCCACGAGAGTCACCTTCGCCTTGACCGCGGCCGCGATGTACGACGAAACCAGGCCGGCGGCGCCCGCGCCAATCACCACGAGGTTGTTGTCGTAGCGATCGGGACGCTTGAAGCGGGCATAGACACGGCGGCGGCGAAGGGCTGCCACCACCGCGCGGCCGGCAAAAGGCAGCGCGGCCAGGACGAGAAAGGAACCAAGGACCGAGAGGGACAGGACATCGCGTGGACTCTCGATGCGGGCGAGCTGCGTTCCCGCATTCACGTAGGCAAGGGTCCCGGGAATCATCCCGATCTGAGACACGACGTAGTAGATCCCCGTGCGCATGGGCGTGAGGCCCATCAGGGTGTTGATCGCGAAGAACGGGAAGAGAGGCACAAGGCGCAAGGCGAACAAATAGAGGGCGCCCTCGCGCGCGATGTTGTCGTTGATCGGCTTCAGCCGAGCGCCATATCGCTGCTGTATCGTGTCCCGAAGCAGGTATCGCCCAGCCAGAAAGGCGAAGGTCGCGCCCAGGGTCGACGCAAAGGACACCAGAAGGAACCCGCGCCACACCCCGAGCAGAGCGCCGGCCGCCATGGTCATGATGCCTGCACCCGGCAGGGGCAGCGAAGCGAGGATGACGTATACGGCGAAGAAGCCTGCCGCGAAGGCCCAAGGAGCGGCGTCCCGCCGGGCCCCCAACTCGCCAGCCTCGGCCTTCAGCCGGGCCAGAGTAAAAATATCGCCGGGCTGGAAGTACGCGTAAAGCCCGAGCGTTGCGAGGGTCAGGGCCGCGATGAGGCCGATTCGTACCCCTTTGCTCATGCGGCGCCGAGGGCGCCGGAGCAGCTGCTCCCCTGACCGGCCGTGCAGCCAAAGCAATGGGAATCCACACGGATGGCCCGGCCGAAGACGTCTCCTTCGAGAAGGTCCCGCAGATGGGGCTGCGGACGGTCCAGGTCATCGGGTTCGACAGGGAGATGGAGCTGCTGATTGAAGTCGCAGTCGTAAAGAAGGCCGCGATAGTCGACGCTGACCAGATCGCGGCACATCACGCTCTCGAGATTCGTGGGCTCGAACTTCGCGCGGAGCAGATCCATGTAGGGCTCGTACCGGCCTTCCCGCCGCAGAGTGTCGCCAAAACGCTGAATCGGCATGTTCGTGATGGTGAGCAGATCAGTGAAGACGATATCGAAGTGTTCCGCGAGTTCGTGACGGTACTGCGCCTCGAGTTTCCGCTGGTCGGGCGGGAGCGATGACCCTTGCGGATTGAACACGAGGCTCAGTCGCAGGCCGGTCCCCTCCTTCCCGTATCCCAGGGAGTTGAGAAGATGGAGGGCCTCAATGCTCCGGCCGAACACACCCTTGCCCCGCTGCCGATCGACATTTTCCGCGGTGTAGCACGGCAGGGAGGCCACGACGATGACGCGTTCACGAGCCAAAAACCCGGCGAGATCCTCGAAACCGGGTTCGGTGAGAATGGTCAGATTGCAGCGGTCGACAACCTGAACCCCCGCCGCCACGGCCTCGGAAACAAGGCCCCGAAAGCGCGGGTGCAGCTCCGGCGCGCCCCCGGTCAGGTCCAGAGTTCGGGCGCCGAGCGAGCGAAGGACGGGCACGATCAGGCGGATGGTCTCGTCATCCATCATCTCGGTGCGGGACGGGCCTGCGTTCACATGGCAGTGAACGCAGGCCTGGTTACAGCGGTAGCCGAGGTTGACCTGGAGGGTTTGGGTGGCCCGCCGCCGAATTGGAGGGAACTTCGTGGGGGCGGCGATCGGGAGGGTTGGGGTCAACTTCAGCATCTTGCCTCTTGGTCGTCAGCAACGACCGTTTCTTACGCCGCTCTTATTACCTTACCTGGCGCTCTACGGCGTGGGTCCGTCGCGCCCCGGGGCGTAGCCACCGGCGAATCGGACCATGCGGCCAGGCAAAGGCTCGATGAAGGCAGGATCGGTGAACGCGGCGACGGGGTCTCCCACCGAGGTCTTCTACCGCAGCGTAGCCGATGGTGACAAGTCATACGCGCGCCTCGCCCGCGACAGAAGGGAGCCACTTCAGATCTGCCGGCTCGTCGATATCGTGCAGGACGGTGTGCGTCTCCACCGTCCACTTGAGAAAGGCCAGCCGACGCAGCGTCTCCTGAGCCACGATATCGGTGCTCCACGCCATGTTCGCGAAGGGGGATGCATCGAACCGTCTGAGTCCCAAAAGCGCGTAGCCGCCGTCTGTGGTTGGGAACATCGTCGCGTCGCAACGGCGGAGAGAGCGAGCAGCTTCCCGGAGACGAGCCGCGTTCAACTCGGGACAGTCGGCGCCCACAAGCAGGACGGATTCGCCAGAATCAATGACCCGCTTCGTCACGCGGGCGAGCCTTTCTCCCAGGTCGCCGTCGCCCTGTTCCGTCCAGTCCACCTGGGCCGCTCGAATCTCAGCCGGCCACGTCTCGTCATTGCGGAATGGGGTGACACACAGCTCGACCCGACCCACGCCCGCCGTCATGGCCTCGCGCACCGCGCGGACCAACAGACGGCAAGCGAGATCGGCCGCGCCCTGCGCGCCGAGGGCAGGGATCAGGCGGGTCTTGGCGAATCCGGGCCGCGGGGCCTTGGCGAAGATCACAATCCGAACGGGCTTCATCGGTAGGCCTCGGCAAGAACACTCGGGGGGACACCGCGCCAGTAGTCGAACCGCAATCGCCACATCAGGAGAATGGTTCGCCAGACGCCGCGGGCTTCCCAACGCCGGGCCGAGGTGCTCACTCGTTCGGTGATGCAGGCGGGCGGTGAGACTCTTCGCAAGCGCTTGGACAATTCCACGTCTTCCATGAGCGGTTGATCCGGGAAGCCGCGCACTTCGTCGAACGCCGCGCGCGTGACGAAGATGGCCTGATCACCCGTGGCGATACTGGTCAAACGCGAGCGTCCATTCATCATCCACGCCACGAGGCGCAGCATGGCGCCCGCTCCATCAATTCGGACGTCGAAACGGCCCCAGGCGTGGCGGCCGTTTTCGAGAGCGTTGGCCACAAGGGTCACAGCGTCATCCGGCAGCCGCGTATCCGCATGGAGAAACAGGAGTGCGTCGCCCGTGGCTCGCTTTGCTCCGGCGTTCATCTGCCGTGCGCGACCACGGGGAGAGCTTTCGACCGTGCAGCCGAAGCGCTGGGCGATGGCTGCTGAGTCATCACTGCTGCCGCCATCCGCAACAATCACCTCGCTCCCTCGTTCCATGATGGAGGCCAGGTCTTGGAGCAGCCGGGGGAGTTCCATCGCTTCGTTCAGAACCGGCACGATGATTGAGAGTTTCAGCGCATTCCTCCTGCCGTCACAAAGCGAGTCTCACAGAGGTGGGTCGTTCCAGCCAGCGGATCCTTACATGAAACCCAGACACATCCGGCTTCTCCACAATCGGGCACGGACTACATTCGTGACCGGGTGCGAGAAATACACCACCGTCATCGCGAGTCGGTTCCCGGACTACGTCCCTGATTTTTGGCAGAAACCACCGTCATTGCAAGTCGGTTCACGGACTACGTCCGTGACGGTTGCGAGACGATAGCTTTTCCGTCAACGCGAGGACGCCGGGCGATGGCTTTTCCCGTCACTGCGAGCCGTGGACGGACTCCGTCCGTGACTTTGGGGAGAAACCCCACCACCGTCATCGCGAAGGACCCGGAGTTTTTCCATGGA
>JAENWE010000372.1 GCA_016650185.1 Vicinamibacteria bacterium
GAGTGATCGAGGTCGACCATGGCTTTCTTGATGAGATCGGCGGCAGAGCCTTGAACCCGGGTATTGACCGCCTGGCGCTCCGACTCCAGACGTGCGGGAACGTTCTTCGCCTGGATGTCGGGCAAGCGTCGCAGGCGTCCCATCATGGTCCTCACCATTCCCGTCTTTCGCGCCTCCTCAATGGAGGCATCGATGAAGCCGCGCACCTTCGGGTATCGGTCGAAATAGGCCCTGATGAAGGCGTCCGCCTCCTTGCGTGAGATCCCGATGTCGTGAGCCAGAGTAAAGGCGGTCTTGCCGTAGAGCAAGGCGTAGTTCACCATCTTCGAACGGCGCCGTTGCTCGCCCTTGGGCAGGGGCGAGAAAGGGCCGAAGATTTCCAGGGATGTTCGGTCATGCACATCCTCGCCCCGTCGAAAGGTCTCGATCAAAGTCGGGTCTTCAGAAAGATGGGCCAGGATCCGGAGCTCGATCTGCGAGTAGTCGGCCGAGAGCAGCAGGTGGCCGGGAGGGGCGATGAAGGCCTCACGAACGCGTCGGCCCAGGGCAGTCCGGATGGGGATGTTCTGAAGGTTGGGATCGGTGGCGGACAGACGACCGGTGGCGGCGACGTTCTGCCTGAACGAGGCGTGGATCCGGCCCGTCCGTTTGTTGATCATCTCGGGCAAGGCATCCACGTACGTCGAGCGAAGTTTGGTAATGCCGCGGTATTCGAGGATCAGCCTGGGGAACTCATGTTCCTTCGCCAGATCTTCAAGAACATCGTCTGCGGTTGAGAGACTCTTGGTCTTTTGGGTTTTCCGACCCGACTCGAGTCCCATCTCTTCGAAGAGAATCTCGCGAAGCTGGACGGGCGAGAGGATGTTGAAGGTCTTGCCCGCGAGGGCATAGATGCGCTGCGCCAGCTGTTCGACTTCGGGCCCGATCTCGGCGGACAGCGTCTTCAGAGCCTTGCCGTCGACCAGGACCCCGGCGCGCTCCATCTCGGCCAGGATGGACGCGAGCGGCATCTCGAGATCGGTGAAGAGGTCCATGAGGCCATCAGATTCGAGCCGGGATTTGAGCTTCGGTGCGAGCCGCACCAACACCGCGGCTTCCCGCGCATGGCGCTCGGCATCGTGGTCCGCGAGCAACGAGACCTGCGTCCCTTCCTCGTTGGGAAGGTCGGCGTTCTCGGGAAGGCCGATCTCTTCGATGGCGATCTCGCGGACATTGGAGCCTCGTCTGCCCGGGGAAAGGACGTAGGCCGCAAGCGACGCGTCGAGGATGCGCCCGCCGAGACCGACGCCGGTTTCGCCCAAGACGACGAAGTCGCGCCTGGACCAGGTGGTCCATTTCTTGACCTTGGAATCTTCGAGAAGACTTCGGACGTTCTCGGGCAGGCCTTCGGACACCGCCAGGAAAGCCGCGTCATCGCCGCAAGCCAGAGCGATGCCGCTGATCTGCGCGTCCATGGGACGATCGGCTGAAACCGAGAGGGAGAAGGCGATTTCGCCAGTCTTGCGCGCGGCTGCGATCAGGCCCTCGAGGGCGCCTGCGTCCGGAACCACGTGATGGGTGAAGGAAAAGGCGGTGGCCTGAGGAGCCATCTCGCGGGCAAAGGCGGAGAACTCCAACTCCTTGAAGAGCTGGTAGGCGGCCTCTCGATCAGGCCCGGCTATGAGGCTGGCTTTCGGATTGAAACTCACCGGGACGTGGACATCGAGGGTTACGAGCCGGCGCGACAGGTGGGCCTTGTCCGCATGATCGATGAGGCCTTGTCGGTAGGCGGCACGCTTGACCTCGCCGGCCCGGGTCAGGAGTTCATCGAGCGACCCGAACTGCTGGAGCAGCTCACGCGCGCCCTTCTCCCCGATCCCCGGAACTCCAGGAACGTTGTCGACCGCGTCACCGACCAGCGCCAGCAGATCGACGACGCGCTCCGGGGGCACACCCATTTTGTCAATGACCCCGTCCCGGTCATAGCGCTTCTCCGGCTTGCCGTCGCGACCCGGCGCGAGGACGCTGACTCTGTCCGAGACCAGCTGCAGCATGTCCTTGTCGCTGGTGATGATGACCACGTCGAAGTCGCGTTCCGTGGCCTGGCGGGCCAGGGTCGCAATGACGTCGTCGGCCTCATAACCGTGGGCCGAGACCACGGGAAGACGCAACGCGTCACAGGCGCGGTCAATGAGGGGGAGCTGGGAGGCGAGGTCGTCGTCCATCTTTGGACGGTTCGCCTTGTACTCAGGAAACGCCTGCTCTCTGGCCGTGCTGCCGGACACATCGAACGTGACCAGAAAGTGCGTGGGCTCCTCGATGGCGGAGAGCGCCCGAATGGTGTTTATGAAGCCATAGACCGCGCCGGTGGGCTGTCCGGCCCGGGTGGCGAGTCCTCGAACCGCGAAGAACGATCGGTGGACCAGACCGGTTCCGTCCACGACATGAAGGATGGGGCGCGCGCTCACCCGGGCGATTGTAGTTGCGTGGGGCGAAGGGTCTTTGGCGGACCAGAAAAGAGGGGAGCGTTCCTCGCTCCCCTCTTCTATGCGCGGTCGGCTCCGACTCGTCGGCTACTTGAGCCGATCGATCTTTGCCACGAGCTGCTTGATCAAATCGGCCGTCGATGCTTCCTGAGCATCGCCCAGGCCGCTCTGACGCCACTCCTCCGAGTTCTGTCCAATTCCGGTGCCGCCCTTGCTGAGGTTGAAGCTGCCGCCCTTGCTGGACTCGCCGACACCCTTGGCCGAGATCATGATCTCACCGGTGCTCATGTCAATGATGCGACCGGTAAGGCGACATTCGCTCTTGGCCTTGCCGGCGCCGACACCAATGCCCTTGACTCTGAGGCCCTGGCTCTTCTTCTCGGTGGAGAACTTGGTGATGGAACCGACGAGGATGTACTTCACACCCAAAACCTTGCCGATCTTGGCCATGGTGGCGGCCGATGGATCGGCACGGCCGGAGGCGGCGAAGTCCTGCTCGCCCAGAATGGTCGCGAGCTTCTTTCTTTCGATCACACGGAATGAGCCGTCTTCAACCAGAGCGTCAACCAGCTGATCGGCGATCCCCTTGCCGATGTCGTACTGCCCCCACCAGTTTTCGACCGCGCCAAAATCGAAGTCCAGAACGGCAATCTGGGGCCGGGCGTTCTTCTGGGCGAAGACCGGACCGGA
>JAENWE010000373.1 GCA_016650185.1 Vicinamibacteria bacterium
CTGCTTGAAGCTGAATACCTGGCAGCCTTGCGGATTGACCCCGGACATCACCTGCCGAATGGCGCCATCCTTTCCGGCAGCGTCCATTCCCTGAAAGATCACCAACACCGAATAGCGGTTGGACGCGTAATGAAGACGCTGCACGGTGCTGAGCTCCTCGACCTGTTCGTCGAGCCGCTTGTGGTAAGTCTTCTTCGACTTGTAGACCTTCTTCACCCGCGTCGGCCACTTCGTGAGGTCCACCTGGCGCCCCGGCGGGACACGGAAATCGCCACACTTGATCTTCATTCCTCAGCCTCTTGGGGCCCTCTTTGGCCCTGCATATACCGGCGGCGTTTCGAGAGCTTCGCGAACGGTCGCCCGGGTGCGCTCATACTTTGCGCGGTCGTAGGGGGACTCCAGCGTCCGACCGGCCACTTCCGTGATCAATTCCACTTGTTCGCGGAGGGTCCGCCGGCGGCCGGTCCGGGTCGCCACGCTGCCTATGATCTGCAGCGCGCCCAGCATCCGTAACAAGACGGACAGATTGCCCTTGGCGCTGCCCCGAATTTCGTCGAACGAGTCTGCGGTCAGGCTGGCAAAGTTCGGTCCAACGGTGATGACCCTCAGGGTCCCCTCCTCATAGCGCCGCGGCGAGGGTATCGGCCGGGAAGCCAGCCGGGTCAGGATCGCGCTCAGATGGTCGACGCACATCACCGCCGTCGTGGTGTCGTTGATCCCTGGGGAGAGGGCGCGCAACGCTATGTCGACGATCTGGCGGATTCCGAAGCCGGCATCCTGCTCCACCGTGCGGCGGCGGTCGATGGTGTAGGCCGATTGCAGGGTGGCCACCGCCTCCTGCTCCGCCTCGTCCTCCAAGGCGAGGAAGGCGAGCATCGTTCCCTTCACCACAAACTCGCCGATCCCGCGCTCCATTCGGACGATCGTGTCCTGTTGGCACGCCAGGCGCACGAGGGCCTCGTTGTCCACGCCCTGGATGTAGCCATCCTTCGGCGCCGGAACCGCCCGCCACGCCCGCTCGGGCAGAGGCGGCTCGGCCAGGTCCTCATCCGCCAGATCATCCGCACCGTCTCCGAGTCGCTCCGGAAAGAGTCGGTCCACCGCCTCCAGGGTCTCGACCCCAACCGAGGCGATGATGTTCGACGCCTGGATCGCAGAGGCAATGTGATGGATGAAGAAGATGAGCACGCCGATGGCGCCGATCGCGAGAACGACGGCAAAAGACACGGCCAGGCCGGGAATGAAGCTGCCTTCGTCGCCGCCGCGGATTGTCCGCAGCACGATGAGGCAATAGGTGAATACCCCGGCGAAGGTTCCGAGCACAAACTGGGTCACGCGGTCACTCATGAAGTTCCGCAAGATGCGCGACGTGTACTGGCTCGAAGCCAGGGCCAGGGTCATGAGCGTCATCGAGAACGTGACCCCCACCACGGTCATCATCGAGCCGGCGATGGTCGACAACATCCCACGCGCACCGACGGCGCCGGCGCCGAACAGCCATGGCCACCGGGCCATCAATGGCTTCATTCCCATGGAGTCCGCTTCGATCAAGACCACCGCCATCTCGATGCTGACGGCAAGGATCAGCGTAGGCACAAGCCAGAAGCTGCCTCGCAGCTTCCCCCAGAAGGCTCTGAACTTGTTCATGGGCGCCTCCACAGCGTCGACCCCGCGGGGGCCGGGTCGGCCCCGCCGGCCCCGGAGAGCCATTCCGCCTGAGCGGCGCACAAGCAGGCCCCGAAGATCACGATGCACCCCGAGAGGTCGATCCAGAGGAGCAGCGCCATGATGCCACCAAAGACGCCGTAGACCGCGTTCAGGGTGGCGAAGTGCGTCAGGTAAATCACGAACAGGCCTTCGGCTGCACTGAGGAGAACCGTGGCGCACAGGGCGGCGACCCAGACCTCGGCAAACCGCTTGTGGCCGCGCGGAGCCAGCTTGTAGAGCAGGCTCAGACTAGCGAAGACGACCGACGACGAGACGAGGAGCCGAATCGACGCATGAGTCCAGTAGCCCATGGCGTCAATGGGCAGGACCTCCTCCCCCGCGAGCCTCACCAGGACCGGCGCCGCAATGCCCACGATCACTGCGCAGAGCGTGATGGCGAGGAAGCTCAGGCTCTTGAGCGGCAGCCGCCACCACGTGTCCGACTCCTCGCCCCAGGCGCGGTTGGTGGCATGGAGCAGCGTGCCGAAAAAGCCCTTGGCCGCCCAAACGAGCATGAGGAACGAGAGCACGCCCGCCTGGCCGCGCGCCTCGACCACGCCCCCGATGGTGTCGAATATGTAC
>JAENWE010000374.1 GCA_016650185.1 Vicinamibacteria bacterium
CGCATCCTTCTCAGGAATCGCCGCGGCCAATCTGCTCTGTGGGCCTACGCCATCTCCGGCGACCTGCCCATCGTTTTGCTGAGAGTCGCCGACACGACCAGCCTCGATCTGGTCCGCCAACTCGTCCAGGCCCATGCCTACTGGCGGCTCAAGGGGCTCTCCGTGGACCTGATCATCTGGAACGAACATCAGGCCGGTTACCTGCAACAGTTGCAGGACCAGATCATGGGGCTGATCACGTCCGGCATCGAGGCCGGTGTGATCGATCGGCCCGGCGGCATCTTCGTGCGGCCGGCCGCCCAGATGTCCGACGAAGACGGAGTTCTCCTCCAGTCGGTGGCCCGGGTCGTCATCAGCGACCGCCTGGGATCGCTGGTGGAGCAACTCGACCGGAAGATCGCGATCGCCTCGAAACCCGCCAGGCTCAGGACCACCCGAACTCGTGAGCCCGAGCCGTCCCAGCCCCTCGGGCCCCCGAACGTGATTCTGGACAACGGCCTCGGTGGTTTCACGCCGGATGGGCGCGAATACGTCATCACCCTGACCCCGGGTGCTATCACCCCCGCCCCCTGGGTCAACGTCCTGGCCAATCCGTACTTCGGAACCGTGGTCTCGGAGGCGGGAAGTGCTTACACCTTCCAGGAGAACGCTCATGAGTTCCGCCTCACCCCGTGGCCCAACGACCCGGTGAGCGATCCGAGCGGCGAGGCGATCTATCTTCGCGATGAGGAGACAGGGGCGGTCTGGTCGCCCACCCCACAGCCCTCGCCCGCGCGCCATACCTACCGGATCAGGCACGGTTTCGGCTACAGCGTCTTCGAACTCCTGGCCGAAGGCATCCGATCGGAACTCTGGATCTACGTGGACGTGGAGGCGCCGATCAAGTTTTCGGTTCTCAAGGTCCGCAACGAATCCGGACGGCCCCGAAAGCTCTCGGCCACCGGTTACGTGGAATGGGTCCTCGGAGACCGCCGCGAGAAATCGGCCATGCATGTGACCACCGGGATCGATCCTGGAAGCGGCGCGGTGTTCGCGCGCAACCCTTTCAACCCGGAGTTCTCAGACCGGGTGGCATTTTTCGACGCCGAAGACGCCCGGGGCAACCTGACCTGCGATCGGAAGGAGTTCATCGGACGGAATGGGGCGATGCACAACCCCGCGGCCATGGGTCGTTCGCGTCTTTCCGGGAGAGTGGGGGCCGCTCTCGACCCCTGCGCCGCCATCCAAGTGACGTTCGATCTCGCCGCAAGGCAGGAGCGGGAGGTCGTGTTCCGGCTGGGGGTGGGCCGGGGCGCCGCGGACGCGACCCACCAGGTCCTCCGCTTTCGCGGGGGCGGGGCTCGGACGGCCCTCGAAGCGGTGTGGAAGCTCTGGAAGGAAACCCTCGGGGCGGTGCAGGTCGACACCCCCGATCCCGCTCTCAACGTCCTCGCCAACGGATGGCTCGTGTACCAGACCCTGTCCTGCCGGATGTGGGCGCGCAGCGGCTTCTATCAGTCGGGCGGCGCCTTCGGCTTCCGCGATCAGCTGCAGGATGCCATGGCCCTCCTCCACACCAGGCCCTCGCTCCTGCGCGAGCACGTTCTGCTGTGCGCCAGCCGTCAGTTTCAGGAGGGAGACGTTCAGCACTGGTGGCACCCTCCGTCGGGCCGGGGGGTGCGGACGCGCTGTTCGGACGACTACCTCTGGCTTCCTCTGGCCGTATCGCGATACGTGCTCGGCACCGGCGACACCGGCGTCCTCGGTGAAGAAGTGCGCTTCCTGGAGGGCCGGCCCGTCAATCCCGAGGACGACTCCTACTTCGACCTTCCCGGCCGTTCCGCGGACAAAGAGTCTCTCTATGCGCACTGCGTCAGGGCCATCCGCCACGGGCTGAGGTTCGGCGCGCATGGACTGCCCCTGATGGGCTCGGGGGACTGGAACGACGGCATGAACCTGGTGGGGATCGGCGGCCAGGGCGAGAGCGTGTGGCTCGCGTTCTTCCTGTGCGACGTGCTGGGTCAATTCACTCGAGTGGCGCGCGGGCGAGGCGACGAGCCCTTCGCGCTGCATTGCGAGGAGGAGCGGATTCGGCTGAGGGCCAGCATCGAGGAGCACGCCTGGGACGGAGAGTGGTATCGACGCGCCTATTTCGACGACGGCACCCC
>JAENWE010000375.1 GCA_016650185.1 Vicinamibacteria bacterium
ACTCGACGGATCTTAGTGGCGGCGGCGTCCCGGTATGCTTCCACCCCCATGATCCCCCGTTACTCCCGGCCGGAGATGTCCCGAATCTGGTCGGATGAGAACCGTTTTTCGACCTGGCTCAGGATCGAGCTGGCCGCCACCGACGCCCTGTGCCGTCGCGGTGTGGTGCCCCAGGCCGCCCGCGACGTCCTGTTCGAGAAATCGCGATTCGACGTGGCCCGCATCGATGCTATCGAGACGGAAGTCGGCCACGATGTGATCGCGTTCGTGAGCGCGGTCGCTGAGAACGTGGGCCCGGAAGGCCGATTCCTTCATTACGGTCTCACTTCTTCGGATGTCGTCGATACAGCTCTTTCCATGCTGATGCGCGACGCCCTCGACCTGCTGATCACAGGT
The DNA here is from genome assembly GCA_016650185.1 of Vicinamibacteria bacterium. Lineage (GTDB taxonomy): Bacteria > Acidobacteriota > Vicinamibacteria > Fen-336 > JAGNNV01 > JAGNNV01. The sequence continues at coordinate 397 of JAENWE010000375.1, forward strand.
CTCGACGGCCTTCGGGACGCGGTGAAACGTCGCGCGACCGAGCACAAGAACACCGTGATGATCGGCCGGACCCACGGAGTTCACGCCGAGCCCATGACCTTCGGCCTCAAGCTCGCCCTCTGGCATGACCAGCTGTCGAGAGACCGAAAACGCCTCGTGGCGGCGCGCGCCGAGATAGCCACCGGCAAACTTTCGGGCGCGGTCGGCACGTTCTCTCATCTCGGCCCGGACGTGGAAGCCGAGGTCTGCAAGGATCTGGACCTCACCCCCACCCCCATTGCCTCGCAGGTCGTCTCGCGCGACCGGCATGCCCAGGTGATGACGGCCCTCGGCATCCTGGCCGGCAGCCTCGAGACCTTCGCCACAGAAATCCGCGCGCTGCAGAAAACCGAAGTCCGCGAAGTGGAAGAACCCTTCGGCGCCACCCAGAAGGGCTCCTCGGCCATGCCCCACAAGCGCAATCCGGTCGGCTGCGAGCAGGTCGTCGGCCTTGCCCGCATCGTCCGCGCGAACTCGATAGTCTCGCTCGAGAACATGGCGCTCTGGCACGAACGTGACATCTCGCATTCGTCAGCCGAACGGATCGCGATTCCCGATTCCTTCCTCGCGCTCGATCACATGCTTCGAAGATTCGCCGGAATCGTGAAGGGCATGCGGGTGGACGAGGCCCGGATGCGACGCAATCTCGACGCCGGCAAGGGTCTGGTGTTCTCGGGCCAGCTGCTTCTCGAACTCACCGAGAAGGGCGGCATGCGTCGCGAGGATGCCTACACGATCGTCCAGGGTCACGCCATGAACGCCTTCCTCAACGATGGCGACTTCAAGACCCTGGTGTTCGAGGACGCGCAGATCGCGAAGACACTGGGCCGGGGGGCGCTCGACCAGGTCTTCGACCTCTCGAGATATCTTCAGCACATCGACACCCTTTTCGCCCGAGTCTTCGAGGCCTAAGCCACGCCCATGATCCAGCTTCGCGTTCTTGTTTCTTTGAAGACCTCGGTCTTCGACCCGCAGGGACGGACAACGCTCGAGGCCCTTCATGGCCTCGGGTACAAAGCGGCGATCGATCTGCGGCAGGGCAAGTCGTTCCTCCTGAGCTTCGACGGCATCAGCGAGGAGGAAGCCGAGCGTCAGGCGGGCGAAATGGCCGCGAAGGTGCTCTCGAATCCTGTGATTGAGAGCTTCAAGATCGAACGAGTGGCTTGATGCGAGTTGGGGTCGTTGTCTTTCCGGGCAGCAACTGCGATCACGATACGAAGCGGGTCTTCGGCGAAGTCCTCGGGCAGGACGTCCGGTTCCTCTGGCACAAGGAGAACGATCTTCATGGCTCGGAGGCGATCGTCATCCCCGGGGGTTTCTCGTACGGGGACTACCTTCGCACCGGAGCCATCGCGCGCTTTTCGCCCGTGATGAATTCGGTGAAGGCGTTTGCGGACCGGGGCGGCCGTGTTCTGGGCATCTGCAACGGTTTTCAAATCCTCCAGGAGGCGGGGCTGCTCGATGGCGCCATGCTGCGAAACCGCAACGTGACGTTCCTTTCACAGCGCGTGCACATCCGCGTCGAGGCGACGAACACCGCGGCCACCCGGGGCCTGAAGTCCGGCGACGTGATGGCCATGCCCATCGCCCACGGCGATGGAAACCTCTACCTGGACGACGCATCCCTCGCCCGCCTCGAGGCCGAGAGCCGGGTGGTCTTCCGGTACTGCGATCCGACCGGTCAGGTCACCGACGAGGCGAACGTCAATGGCAGCCGCAACGCCATCGCGGGCATCTGCAATGCCGCCCGCAATGTGGTCGCCCTCATGCCCCACCCTGAACGCGCCAGCGAACCGATCCTGGGGTCGGATCAGGGCCGGAAGATCCTCGAAGCATTCATCGCGGACTAGCAAAGACTCGGGACGCCGACCGGCACGAGGCCCACACGTCGGCGTAGCGCAGCCTGAAGGCCGAGGCGGAGATGAGGATGTTGGTGGTGTCCTGGGGAGGAGCGAGTCGAACGCGGACCATCTGGAAGTAGGCTTCCCTGGAATCTTCATGGTCGCCGAGCCCGACACCGCCGAAAACGGACCACTCCCGCGCCGACTCTCGGCCTTCGACGGCGTCATGATCGTCGCGGGCGCGGTGGTCGGCGTCGGCATCTTCGTCAACCCGTCAGAGGTCGCGCGCAGC
>JAENWE010000376.1 GCA_016650185.1 Vicinamibacteria bacterium
CCGAAAAGCACGGCCCTCTTTGATGCTCCGAATCGTCTTGGTCGCAACCAGCGAGCCGTCTGAGAACTCGAAGCGGGCCCCTCGGTTCGGACCCTCGTTTACGTCCGTAACGCGGAAGAGTCCCGCCCTAAGCCGCGCATCTACTTCTGGATTCCCGGTCACGATGTCTAGGGGTCCGGGCAGCGGATTGCTTCCGGGATGGGCTTCCAGGGGCTTTCCTCTCTCGTCCTTGTACTCGAGAAGCTTCCAGGAAAGGAGCCGCGCTCCCCTGGAGCTAAAGGCGATTTCCGCTTCCGCGGTGTTGATTTCCACGCGCCGCTCCTCGCCGGTCACGACCGGGGCAGCCTCCACGACCGGGCGGATCTCTGCCTCCGCCATCTGCGGACCGAGCATCGTTGCCGCCTCGGGAGGCGTTACCGTAGCGGCCGGCGGGTCGATCTGCGCCGTGCCTGTTTGGGCCGGCGGATACCGGGCATTCGTCCACATCCGGAAACCCAGCAGAACCGCGAACGAAAGCGCGAACGCCAGAATCAGCCGTCTTTCTTCCATTACTCTTCTTTCCTGCTTCCCGCGCCGATGGCGTGCCTTCGCTTTTGAGACTTACGGCACGGGGTCGATGCCGTGACCGCCAAACGGCCGACACCTGAGAATTCTTCGGGCCGCGAGGTACGCTCCTCGGGCCCCATGCTTGAGCAGGGCCTCACGTGCATACTGGCTACAAGACGGCTCGAACCGGCAGCAGCCCGTGAACAACGGCGACACGGTAGCTTTGTAGGCGTCAACGCACAGGATGAGGACAGCGACCAGGATGCTTTCCGGTGGCGATCGCTTTTGAGAGGGCTTCATCCAGGGCTTTTCTCACCTCGTCGGCGGACAATTCCGCGAACCCGGGCTTGAGGTTGACGACGATGTCATAGGGTGCGGCGTTCCGGTAGGCCTTTCTGTAGTACTCCCGAACCAAACGACGAGCGCGATTTCTTTTCACCGATCCGCCGACCTTAACCGACGCGGAAATTCCAATCCGGCCCGGACCCTGGGCCGGAACGATGGCTACGCTTACCAAAGGCGTCGCCCCGCGGCGGCCGGTTCTTAGCACTAGACCGAACTCCGCGCTTTTCCTTATTCGCCGGTTGCGGCCAAATCGGGCGCTCCCTGGATTCAAGACCCCGTGGGCGCTGCGTCTTTCGGTGATGGGTTTCTATGCTCCCAGGCGCTGCCTTCCTTTGGCGCGACGCCTCTTTATGACCAGTCTTCCACCGCGCGATCTCATGCGGACGAGGAAGCCGTGAGTCCTTCTTCTGCGACGATTATTGGGCTGGAACGTTCTCTTCACTGTTTTATGGAATCCTTGCGAAAAGTGGAACCTGTCATCTTATCGGGTCTTGTCTGAATCGTCAAAAGTGGCCCGTTACGGGGTCAGAAGCGCGGATGCCGGCGTGCTATCGTTGAGCGTTCTTACGGGCCAAACTTCTTGCCCGATACCGAGTCTGATTTTCAGAGGCTCCCTGATTGGTCCGGTACCTTTTTTTGACGATGCGCTTTGGTTTCTAGTCGATGACCGTTTGGGATCGGGTCCTGGATCTTGTGGAGAAGGAAGGCCGCGTCAGCTCGCATTCCTTCGTCACTTGGTTTCGGCCGACCGCTTTCAGATCCTTTGACGGCTCCGCCCTCTCGATTAGCGTGCCGAGCGCGCCTTTTCGAGACTGGTTCATGAAGAACTACTCCAGTCTGGTGTCCGAGATGCTTACGAACCTCGGCCATACGGGTGTTCGTCTCCTGTGCGACGTGGAGACCTTTGGTGGCGTTGAATCTCTTCCCATCATCGAAGCATCCGCCCTGAACCCGAAATACACTTTTGAAACATTCGTGGTGGGAGCGTCGAACCAGATGGCTCACGCGGCTGCGAAGGCGGTGGCCGAGGTGCCATCAAAGTCCTACAACCCCTTATTCATCTACGGGGGGGTGGGCCTTGGAAAAACTCATCTGCTCCAGGCCATCGGTCACTATCTGCTGAAGCGAAATCCGAAACTGGCCCTGACCTACGTCTCCAGCGAACACTTTGTCAACGAGGTGGTTTCCGCCATCCGCTACGAGCGCATTCTGCCTTTCCGCCAGCGTTATCGCGCCATCGATGTTCTCATCATCGACGACATACAGTTCTTGTCCAACAAAGAACGGTCGCAGGAAGAGTTTTTTCATCTCTTCAACACTCTCTACGAGGCCGGAAAGCAGGTGGTTATTTCTGCCGACGTCCCCCCTAAAATGCTGACCGGCGTGCACGAGCGCATGCAGAGTCGATTTTCCTCCGGAATGTCCGCCGACGTTGGCCCGCCCGACATTGAAACCAGGGTGGTCATTCTGCAGAAGCTGGCCGCCGCGGAAGATATCTCTCTTCCTGACAATGTGGGTCTCTTCGTGGCCTCCAAAGTTCGCTCGAACATCCGGGAACTGGAAGGCGCTTTCAATCGGATTGTGGCCCATGCCAGTCTTCGTGGCGTCGATATTGACATAGACGTCGCCCAGGCTGCCATGAAGGACCTGATGGACGCACCGGAAAGACGCTTGTCTATCGAGACCGTTCAGAAATTCGTGGCCGATCACTACAAGGTCAAAATTTCAGACCTCAAGGCCAGGAACAACTCACGCAGCGTTACCATTCCGCGACAGGTCGCCATGTATCTGTCAAAGCATCTGACCACCTCGTCACTGCCAGAAATTGGCCGTGGCTTCGGCGGAAAACACCACTCGACCGTCATTCACTCCATCCGCAAGGTCGAGATGGACCGAAAAACGGACAGCGATTTCGACAGGCTTCTCAATAGCCTTATTGCTTCTCTCAAATAGGTTTGGCTCGCCTGCATCCCCTTCTTCCACAAAAGAATCAAAAGGCTCTGTTCGGGAAGCTCAAATGTGCCCTAGTTACTCACAGTCCTCTTTTGAAATTCACAGATGAATCAACATCGTTTAGAATATCGTAACAAATTGAAAATAAACGACATCTGTCAATTCCTCACCACACTTCCGTTCTTCTCTTAATAGATATCTATCTCTTGTTATTCTTAAGAAGAAGAAAGAAAGAACGCTTCTTGGAAAGCAGGCCATGGAAATAACTGTTCGCCGCGAAGACCTAGTCAGAGATCTCCAAGTTATTCAGGGAATAGTGGATCGCCGTGGGGCCATAGCGATCCTTTCCAACGCCCTTCTGGTCGCTTCCGATGACGCGCTGTCCCTATCCGCGACGGATCTCGATGTTTCTGTGAAGGCGGTTTGCCCGGCGCGGGTGAAGAAGCCAGGATCCACCACGCTGCCAGCGCGGAAACTTCATGACATTATCAAAGCGCTCCCCTCCGGGTCCGATATTCTGCTGCGCGACGACGAAGAGGGTTTGGTTCTGGTTCAAAGCGAGAGGACGAACTACAAAATAGCCGCTCTCCCCAAGGATGATTTTCCGAGCCTGCCGGAAAGCAAGGGAGCCGCTGAGGTCGCTCTTCCTGCCGCGGTGATGAGCAGACTGATTGGAAAGACCAGTTTTGCCATCACAGTCGAAGACGCCCGCTATTATTTGGGTGGCGCCCTTCTCCTCGTCCAGGGTGACACGGTCAGCATGGTCACCACCGATGGCCACCGTCTGTGTTTCGCCAGAGAAAAGGTGGATGGCGCCAAGTTCAAGGATGAAAGAGTTCTCATCCCTCGAAAAGCCATCCAGGAACTGAAGCAAGTGACCGACGGAGAAGACACCGTCTTCTTCTCTCGGACCGAAAACCACCTGATTTTCAGGACCCCGCGGCGAACCCTCACCAGCAAGATTGTGGAAGGCCAGTTTCCGGCCCACGAAAAAGTCATAGCGGCCAAAGGCCCCAAAGTGGGCCAGACCAAGAGAATCGAACTCCTGGATGCGCTTCGCCGGGTGAGTCTCCTTTCCACCGAGAGGTCGAGAGCCATTCGCCTGACCATGAAGCCCGGAGAGATCGAACTTCATGCGTCTTCCCCAGATCAAGGAGAGGCGGTAGAAACCTTTGCCGCGGAATATGCGGGCGACCAGGTCGATATCGGCTTCAACGCCCAGTATCTGATGGACTTCCTTTCGGTGCTCACCGACTCCGACATCACCATAGAGCTTAAAGACAGCGATGCGCAGGGCATCTTCTATCCCACCGCGCAAAAGGACGGAGATTCGATGCATCGCTACGTCCTGATGCCGATGAGGCTCTAGCGCCGGCATCGGCCCACGCGTCACCGGAGCGGGCGAGGCCGCGGGCCCCTCCGGCCCGGTCGGGCGACCAGGAGGCGCAAGCCCCCCAAACAATGGAATCAAGCACACCGAAATGATCGAAAAAACCGACGAGATCGCCTATGGCGCAGACACCATCAAGGTCCTGGAAGGGCTGGAGGCTGTTCGCGTTCGTCCGGCGATGTACATCGGCTCGACCGGCGAGTCGGGTCTTCATCACCTCGTTTACGAGGTCGTCGACAACTCCGTAGACGAGGCTCTAGCCGGGCACTGCGACACGGTTGAAGTCTTCATCCACATCGACAACTCCGTCACCGTGATCGACAACGGCCGCGGGATACCCACCGGCCCGCACGCCTCTGGACTGGGCGATACCGCCGAAGTGGTCATGACCAAGCTGCACGCGGGCGGCAAGTTTGAGAAGAAGGCCTACCAGGTTTCGGGCGGCCTCCATGGTGTTGGCATTTCCGTAGTGAATGCCCTGTCCGAACGACTCGACCTGATGATCTGGCGCGAGGGCAAGACCTTCACCCAGAGCTACGAGCGAGGAATACCCGTAACACCCGTGACCGAAGCCGGGCCAGCCGATTGCCGCGGCACAAAAGTCACGTTCAAGCCCGATCCCACGATCTTCGAGACCACGCAGTTTTCTTTCGACACGCTGTCGCAAAGGCTGAGAGAACTTTCCTTCCTCAACCGCGGCATTCAGATCGCGCTGATCGATGAACGGGACGGCAAAGCCCACCGATTCCAGTACGAGGGTGGCATTGCTTCCTACGTTGAGCATCTGAACAAGAACAAGTCGGTCATCACCCCCGACCCCGTGGAAATAGGGGGAACAAAAGACGGAGTCATCGTTGAAGTCGCGATGCAGTGGAACGACGGCTACGCCGAAAACGTCCACAGTTTCGCCAACAACATCAACACCCACGAAGGCGGCACGCATCTCATCGGCTTCAAGAGCGCGCTTACCCGGACACTCAACAGCTACGCGCAGGCGAAGAACCAGATCAAAGACGCCGAGGCGCTCCAGGGCGAGGACACGCGCGAGGGCCTGTGTGCGGTCATCAGCGTCAAGGTGCCGAACCCGCAGTTTGAAGGACAGACCAAGGGCAAGCTGGGCAACTCTGAAGTCAAGGGACTGGTGGAGAGCCTGGTCAACGAGAAACTCGGGGCGTTTCTGGAAGAGAACCCCGGTCTCGGCAAGCGCATCATCCAGAAGTGTGTCGAGGCTCTGCGGGCCCGCGAAGCGGCCCGGAAAGCCCGAGACCTCACCCGTCGCAAAGGCGCGCTGGACAGCGCGGGACTTCCCGGAAAGCTGGCCGAATGCCAGGAGAGAAACCCGGCCCTTTGCGAGCTGTACCTGGTCGAGGGCGAGTCTGCCGGCGGCTCCGCAAAACAGGGCCGGGACAGGGTGTTCCAGGCCATCCTTCCCCTGAAGGGCAAGATCCTGAACGTTGAGAAGGCGAGGCTCGACAAGACACTCGCCTTCGAGGAAATCCGGAACATTATCGCCGCGCTCGGGACCGGCGTGGGGGCCGACGATTTTGACGTGGCCAAGCTCCGCTACCACCGCATCATCCTCATGTGCGACGCGGATGTCGACGGAAGCCACATCCGCACACTCCTTCTGACCTTTTTCTACCGCCAGATGAAGGAGCTCATCGAGCGCGGCCACCTCTTCATCGCACAACCGCCGCTCTACAAGGCCAAGCACGGCAAGTCCGGGCGCTATCTCAAGGACGAAGCCGCCCTCGATGGGTACCTTCTCGACCGGGCGCTCGAGGGCCGTTCCATCTCGAACGCCTCCGGGGCCACCGTGGATCCGGCCAAGGTCCGGCGTTTCGTCGAGAGGCTGACCGGCGTTGCGAAACTTCTTTCCCGGATCGAGCGGCGGGGCATCGCCAGAAAGCTGGCCGATCTTCTGGTTCGAAAGGGCGCCCGCGATGCGAGCTTCTTTCAGAACCAGGGGGACCTTCTCGCCGCGACGCAGTCCGCGCGGGATGGAGGCGACGACATCGGCGTCGAAGCCCTGGAAGGGGAGGCCTCCTACCAGCTCACCTTCGAGGACAAGAGCGTATCGCCGCCCCGGCGCTCCACCGTGGGCGCCGATTTCGTGACGAGTCCCGAGTACAAGGCCTTGTTCTCGGCCTTCGAGGATGTGAAGGAGTTCGACCAGCCCCCGTTCGAGATTCACACCGGGAGCGCCACCGACAAGGTTTTCGCCCGCGACGCCCTGGTCGCGAAACTCATGGACGAAGGCCGCAAGGGCCTCCAGATTCAGCGCTACAAAGGGCTCGGAGAAATGAACCCCGAGGAGCTCTGGGAAACCACCATGGATCCCACCCAGAGGACGCTTGTGCAGGTGCGCCTCGAGGACGAGGAGGTCGCCGAGGTGATGTTCTCGACCCTCATGGGCGACGCCGTCGAACCCCGCCGCCTCTTCATCGAAGAGAACGCACTCAACGTTCGCAATCTTGACGTCTAGAAGGACCACAGCGCGAAGTAACCGATGACCCAGAACGATTACGCCCTCGTCACCCTCCCCGTCAATATCGCCGACGAGATGAAGCAGTCCTACATGGACTACGCCATGTCGGTGATCATCGGCCGCGCCCTTCCCGACGTTCGGGACGGAATGAAGCCCGCCAACCGTCGGGTGCTCTACACCATGCACGAGATGGGCCTGGTCCCCGGCAAGCCGTTCCGGAAGAGCGCCGGCATCGTCGGCGACGTGATGGGCAAGTACCACCCCCACGGCGACGCTCCGGTCTACGACACCCTGGTCCGCATGGCTCAGGCCTTCAACATGCGCGCCATCCTGGTGGAAGGCCAGGGCAACTTCGGTTCGGTGGACGGAGATCGCCCCGCGGCCATGCGCTACACCGAGGCCCGGCTGACCAAGATCGCCACCACCATGATGGCAGACCTCGACAAGGAAACCGTCGAGTTCCAGCCGAACTACGACGATCGCCTCGAAGAGCCGACCGTTCTGCCCACCGTCCTGCCCGCCCTGTTGGTCAATGGATCCTCCGGCATCGCGGTAGGCATGGCCACCAATATTCCGCCCCATAATCTTGGCGAAGTGGTGGACGGCCTCGTCTACCTGGTGGAGAACCAGTCGCTCTCGGACGACGAGCGGACCGTGGGCCTGCTCGAACGGATCACCGGCCCGGACTTCCCCACCGGCGGGTACATTCTCGGCAAGAGCGGAATCCGGCAGGCCTATCTCACCGGCCGCGGCTCCGTCACCATGCGAGCCCGCGCGGAGATTGAGAAGCGGAAGGGCGACAAGGAATCGATCGTCGTCACCGAGATCCCCTTCCAGGTCAACAAAGCCAGGGTCATCGAGAAGATCGCCGAGCTCTGGCGGGAGAAGAAGATCGACGGGATCACCGAAGTTCGCGACGAGAGCGACCGGCGCGGCATGCGCATGGTCGTGGATATCCGCAAGGGCGAATCGGCTCAGGTCATCCTCAATCAGCTCTACAAGCAGACCCAGCTCCAGGACACCTTCGGGATCATTCTTCTCGCCATCGTGCACAAACGGCCCCGGGTCCTCACCCTCCTCCAGGCCTGCGACTACTTCATCGGCTTCCGCCGCGAGGTGGTGCGCCGCCGGATCGAGTTCGACCTGCGAAAGGCCGAAGCCCGCGCCCATATCCTCCGCGGCTATGTCATCGCCCTCGACAATCTCGATGCCGTGATCGCGCTCATCCGCAACGCCCCAGCACCCCTCGAAGCGCGCAGCCAGCTCATTGAGCGATTCGCGCTTTCCGAGATCCAGGCGATCGCGATTCTTGAACTGCAACTGCAGCGCCTGACCGGCCTCGAACGGCAGAAGATCCTCAACGAACTCGCGGAGATCGAAGCGACCATCTCTCGCCTCCAGGTAATCCTTGGAAGCAAGAGCGAGATCGACCTGATTGTGGTCGCTGAACTCAAGAGTCTGAAGGGCGCCCACGGGGATGAGCGCCGCACCGAGCTGATCGACGCGCCCGACGACATTTCGATCGAAGACACGATCGCGGACGAGGATGTGGCCATTTCCATAACCCACGACGGCTACATCAAGCGCACGCCCATGACCCTCTATCGCAGCCAGCGCCGAGGCGGGCGCGGGCGCGTGGGCATGAAGACCAAGGAAGAGGATTTCGTTGAGAACCTGTTCGTGGCTTCGACGCACTCGTACATTCTTATCTTCACCAATCGCGGGCGCCTGTATTGGCTCAAGGTGCACGAAATTCCAGACGTGGGGCCCGGCGCCAAGGGGAAGGCGGCCGTAAATCTCGTCCGCCTTCAGGACGGCGAAAAAATCGCGGCCTTCGTCGCCTGTCGGGATTTTGAAGCCGAGGGCCACATCGTCCTCGCCACCCGCAAGGGCATCATCAAGAAGACGAAGCTGGCTTCATTCTCTAAACCGAGGCCGGGAGGCATCATCGCTCTCTCCGTCGAAGAAGACGACGCCCTGATCGACGCCATGCAGACCACCGGCGCCGATCAGCTGCTCCTCAGCACCCGCGGCGGCATGGCCATCCGGTTCGAAGAGACAGACGTGCGACCTATGGGTCGGACCGCCTATGGAGTCAAGGGTATCGACCTCGACGAGGGCGACGCCGTGATGTCGCTCGAAGTGGTCCGAGAGGCGGGACGGGTGCTGACCGTCTGCGAGAACGGCTACGGAAAGTGCACGCCCATGGAGGAATATAGAGTCCAGGGCCGGGGCGGCAAGGGCATTATCAACATCAAGACCGAGGGCCGGAACGGGGCGGTGATCGGAGTCATCTTCATCAGCGGCGATGAGGGCGTGATGCTCATTACCGGCAAGGGTATGATCATAAGGACGAGGTCAACCGAAATCTCAACTATGGGTCGAAACACGCAGGGCGTGCGTCTGATCCAGACCGACGATGGCGACCAGTTGGTTTCCATCGCTCGCCTCGCCGAAAAGGACGAAGCCGCGGACGGCGACACGGCCGCAGAAGAGACGCCAACAGAAACATCAGGGAGCGAATCATGAAAAAGTCTTACGTCGGTTTCGCCGCAGCGGCAGCGCTAGCCGCCTCCACGATCGCTTGCGGGAGCCAGGAGGGACATGTCATCGAGAGCTTCTTTCGGGCCACCCTGGCCAAGGACTCCCAGACCGTGTCGAGTTTCGCGGTCGTCCAGTTTGACGAACCCCTCAAGAGCTGGAAGGTCAAGAGTATTGGCGAAGAGCAGCGCGTTCCAACTCCTCTCGGCGACCTGGCAGCGGCCCACAATGCGGCCGAGGAAGCCGCGGCCCAAAACAAGAGGGACCAAGGTGCTTACTTCAATGCTCACCCGCTTGAGGTCGACACCGTGAAGTCCATGGTGGAGAACGGCGCCGCTGTCCCGGCCAAACTCCAGGAAACCGCAGCCGCGTGGAAGAAGTTCATGGATGCCGACAACGAACTCAAAGGGAAAGTGTCCGAAACCCAAGGGGCCTACGATCGAGAGAAGCGCCTCGTGACCATGTCCACGGGTAAGGGGCCGGACGCCGATTCTCTGGTCGGGGATCTTGTGACCAAGACGGCAATCGTCGAGGTCGACACAGGCGTCGAGGTCAAGACCTACGCGATTCAACTGCGCAAGTACGACGTCGCGCCAACGGGCCAGGCCACGAAAGTCATGAGCCGATGGCTCATTCAGTCGATCACCCCGCAATAGATAGCCGAAACCCCCAGAACACTAGGCGGGCTTCAGACCGGCAAACTTCGCGAGAAGCCTGGTCGCACCGCGGCCCTGGAACGAGACGGTGAGCTTCGCGTCTTCCCCCCCGCCCTCGACGCGGAGCACCGTGCCGTAGCCGAAGCGATCGTGCACCACGCTCTGTCCGGGTCTGAAACGCACCGTCCGCGTCGGCCCCGGGTCAGTCTCTTGAGCGGCCATGCCGGCCGGAGGCGGGCTGGATCTCGAACCGACGGCCGGGCCCTCAAAGCACTCGGGTGGTATCTCCGAGAGAAAGCGGCTCGGCACCGTCACCCGTCGATCCCCGAAATAGGATCGTTCCCGGGCCCGGGTCAGGACCAGACGGTTTCGCGCCCGGGTCATGCCCACGTAGCAAAGTCGACGCTCCTCTTCCATCTGTCCGGAATCCTGAACCGCGCGCATATGCGGAATCAGCCCTTCCTCCATTCCCACCAGAAACACGGTGTCGAACTCCAGACCCTTTGCGGCATGCAGGGTCATCAGCAGGACTGGAGCATCGTCACGGATCGAGTCAGCGTCCGCGAGCAGAAAAGTGCGGTCAAGAAACTCGCGCAGCCCCAGACCTTCTCTTTCCTCAAAGTCCGTGGCGGCTATCCGCAGCTCCTTGAGGTTCAAGAGTCGATCCTCTCGAATGGGAGACGGCTCATCGTCGATCAGGGCCTCGTAGCCGGTCTTCTCGATCACCGCCTCTACGAGCGCGCCCGGACCGAGGGTCTCCGGCAATCGCCGGAGCGAAGAAACGAGAGACGCGAACCGCGACAGCGCCGCTCGCGTCCGCGTTGGCACAGCCTCGGCCACGAGCACGTCCAGGAGTCCTTCGAAGAGGGAAACGCCGCGACGCTGGGCGGCGAGGGTGAGAGCGGCGAGCGTCTGCTCGCCTACCCCCCGCGGAGGAACGTTCACCACCCGTCGAAAGGCGGAGTCGTCATCTGGGTTCAAGGTCAGCCGAAGATACGACAACACGTCGCGAATCTCGCGGCGGGCATAAAAGCCGACCGCGCCCACCACCTGGTAACGAATGCGCGCCCCGGCGAGGGCCTCTTCAAGCGCCCGGCTCTGGGAGTTCATCCTATAGAGACAGGCCACGCGGAGACCGTCGCCGCCCCGTTGAATGTCCGCGGCCACCCTGGAGGCCTCGTCGTACTCGTCCCGGGCCACCAGACTCTCCACGTATCGTCCGCCTGGGCGCATCGCCCTAAGGGTCTTGCCAATCCGATTCTCGTTCTTCACCACAAGGCCAGAGGCGGCGTCGAGGATCGACTGGGTGGAGCGATAGTTCTCCTCCAGCCGGAGAATCGCCGCCCCCGGAAAGTCCCGCTCGAACTCCAGGATGTTCCGGAGGTCGGCGCCCCGCCACGAATAGATCGATTGGTCCTCGTCGCCCACCACCGTGATGTTCTTGTGAGCCGCCGCGAGGGCTCGCACGATTCGATACTGCAGACGGTTCGTGTCCTGATATTCGTCGACCAGAATGTACCGGAAGGCCAGTTGCGAATCTCGCACGAGAACATCGCTCTCCTCGAGCAGCCGAGCCGAAAAAGCCAGCAGATCATCGAAGTCCACGGCTTTGGCGGCTCGAAGGCCGGCGTTGTAACGGCCTGCGAGCTCGTTCAAGACTTCGATTCGATAGTCGCGCACATCCGCTTCGGAGCAGGGTCGTCCGTTCTTTTGCATCGACAGAAGAGACAGAACTCGGCGAGGAGCGTAGGTCTTGTCGGAAAGGCCGGTCGAGGCGATCGCTCGCTTGACCAAGGAAAGGCACTCGTCCTGGTCATAGATCACGAACTGTCGAGACAGTCCCGCGTCTTCCGGATGTCGCCGGAGGATGCGCACGCACAGAGCGTGAAAGGTCATGATCCAGGCCGAGGTCGCGCGTGGGCCCAACCGCTCTTCGATGCGACGGCGCATTTCGTCCGCGGCCTTGTTGGTGAAGGTGACGGCCAGGATGTCCCTCGGATCCACGCCGAGGTCAGACACCAGGAAAGACACTCGTTCGGTGATCACCCGCGTCTTCCCGCTCCCCGCGCCGGCCAGGATGAGAGTTGGCCCGTGGGCCGCGCGCACCGCCGCCACCTGCTCGGCGCTTAGCGCGAGGGAATTCACCGAAGGGCTTTTGAACTACTCAACGGTCACGGACTTCGCGAGGTTGCGTGGCTGGTCCACGTCGCGCCCAGCGCGCAAGGCGACGTGGTAGGCGAGCAGCTGCAGAGGAATCACCGTCACAAAGGGTGAAAAGATCTCGCTCACCCCCAAGACGTCGACCTCCACGCCGGGAACCTCAATGAAGAGATCCTCCTTCCCCAGAATTTTTCGGACGTGATCGTCCCCGCGGTTGATGATGGCGACGACGCGGCCGCCCCGCGCCTTCACTTCCTGAACGTTGGAAAGGATTTTCTCGTAGCCGCGACCGCGGGGAATCAGCGCCACCACCGGAAGCGACTCGTCGATGAGCGCAATAGGGCCGTGCTTCATTTCGCCGGCCGGATAGCCCTCGGCGTGAATGTACGAGATCTCCTTCAGCTTCAAGGCACCCTCCAGGGCAATTGGGTACTGCACGCCCCGGCCCAGGAAAAGAAAGTCCGTGGCCTTGAAAAGGCTGCGCGACATGTCTTCGACCAGCGCCGCGCACGAAAGGGCATGATCCATAAGCTGGGGGACGCGCGCCAGCGCGGCCAGAAGATTTCGCCCGGCGGCGGCGGAGAGGGCGCCCTTTCGCCGACCCAGAAAAATGGAGAGCAGCGCGATGGCTGCCACCTGGGCGGTGAACGCTTTCGTGGAAGCCACGCCGATCTCCGGCCCCGCGTGGGTCAGAAGCGCGCCGTCCGCCTCCCGGGTGACCTGCGAGCCGGCCACGTTGGTGATGGCGAGGACAGACGCGCCTCGCGAGCGCGCCTCTCGCATGGCCGCCAGGGTGTCGGCGGTTTCGCCGCTCTGAGAGATGGCGACCGCGAGCGTGCCCGGCGAAATGACCGGATCGCGATAGCGGAATTCGCTGGCATAGTCAGTGCTGGCCGGAACCCCGGCAAGCTGCTCCATGAAGAACTGTCCGATCAGGCCGGCGTGCCAACTGGTGCCACAGGCGAGGAATTGAACACGATCGGCCTTTTCGATGGCCTCCAGCGCGGCCGCTCCCATCTCCTCCAGGCGAACATCGCCGGTATCGAGACTCATCCGACCCAGCAGAGTGTCGCGTACGGCTCGGGGCTGTTCGTGAATCTCCTTGAGCATGAAGTGGCGGTAGCCGCCCTTCTCGGCCTGAACCGGATCCCAGGTGATCGTCTCCTCTTTGAAGGGGACAATCCTGCCTTGGGCGTCGACGATGCGGATGGCGTCCGGCTCGATCACGACCACGGTCTGCTCGGGGACAAAAACAAAGCGTCGGGTGTGGGCAAGCAGGGCTTGGACGTCGGATGCGAAAAACCGTTCTCCTTCACCCAAACCGATCACCAGGGGCGGACCCAGTCGCGTGGCCACGAGCCGCCCAGGCTCGCCCACGTGCATCAGGACGAGAGAGTAGATGCCTCGGAGGTCCTTGGTGGCTCGCCCGGTCGCGGCTTCGAGCGACCCCTCGTAGTAGGACGCGACGAGGTGAGCCACCACTTCCGTATCCGTTTCTGTTTCGAAGACGATCCCGGTGGCGCTCAGACGCTCTTTCAGCTCCAGGTAGTTCTCAATGATTCCGTTGTGCACAACCACCAACTGCCTTGATGCGTCCGCGTGTGGGTGGGCGTTCTCTTCACTCGGCCGCCCGTGAGTTGCCCAGCGCGTATGTCCGATTCCGATGTGGCCCGAAACAGGCGTTGACCGAAGGACGGCTTCGAGATTCCCCAGTTTGCCGGCCGCCCGCCTACGTTCCAGCCTCCCTCCCGAAATAACCGCGATTCCTGCCGAGTCATAGCCCCGATACTCGAGACGCCGGAGACCTTCGACCAAAATCGGGGTCGCGTCCTTGGGCCCCACGTATCCAACAATTCCGCACATGGTCTTTGACCTCTACCTGAGTCTTCGCCGGATCAAGATTTTTTCGCTCTGCGGCTCACCCATCCGGGCTTGTTCTCCTGGCGAGCCCGTCCGAGCGCAAGAGCTCCGTCCGGCACGTCCTTGGTAATGACGCTTCCCGCCGCGATGTATGCGCCGCGTCCGACCGTGACGGGTGCGACCAGAATCGAGTTGCTGCCCACGAAAGCGCCATCTTCAACCGTGGTCTTGCTTTTGACGACACCGTCGTAATTGCAGGTAATGGAGCCCGCGCCAATGTTGGCTTTTGCGCCAATCGTGGCGTCGCCCAGGTAGGAGAGATGAGGGGCCTTGGATCCGGGGCCGAGAATGGTCTTCTTGAGCTCAACGAAGTTACCAACCTTGGCGTTTTCTCCCACCACCGAATCCGGGCGAATGTGGGCGAAAGGTCCGACGGTTGCTCCTGCCGATACTTTGGAGAGTCGAACGAGACAGGAATCCAAAATCACCGCGCCCGCGTCGATCTCCGAATCCTCAATCCGGCAGAAAGGCCCGACCACCGCCCCCGACTCGATCACGGTCGTCCCTTCAAGGATGGTGAAGGCTCGAATTCGAGCGCCCCGTGCGATACGGACATCCGGGCCGACGAGAACGGTGTCTGGTTGCTCAATCGATACGCCGGCCGACATATGAAAGGTGGCGCGTCGTCTGTAGATCTCACCCTCCACGCTCGCGAGCTCGGTCGGGGTATTGACGCCGGTCGCTTCGGCCGGATCGTCCAGCAAAAGCGCCTCAACTTGATGGCCGGCGGCGACCATCATGCCTATCGCGTCGGTAAGATAGAACTCACTCTGGGCGTTGTTCGAACGCACGTTCTGGATGGTCTCACGCAGTCGAGGGCCGTCGAAGACATACACGCTGGCATTGACCTCGGTAATCAGAAGCTCCTCTGGGGTCGCGTCTTTGGCTTCAACGATGCGCAAGACCGCCCCCGAATCGTCGCGAACCACGCGACCATAGGCGCTTGGTGACGGGGCCTGGAAGGAGATCAGGGCCGCCGCCGCGTCGGATGCCTCTCGCATCGCGCAAAGGGTTCCGAGAGTCTCAGCGCGAAGAAGAGGCACGTCCCCGGCCAGAACCACGATCGCGATTCCGGGCTCGGAGGGTATTTCTCTTAGCGCCACCAGAACCGCATGGCCAGTGCCAAGTTGGGGTTCCTGGATGACGAAGCCGAGGTTGGTCCTTGCTCCGCAAGCAGCCCGGACGATTGCCGCTTCATGCCCGACCACCACCAGGGCAGAAGCCCCGATTTCATCACACAGATCAAGGGTGTAGCGCACTAGGGGCTGCCCCGCCGCGAGGTGGACCACCTTGGGTAGCGCGGAGTTCATCCGCGTGCCCTTGCCGGCCGCCAGCACGACCGCCCGGAGTCCAGAAGCCATCAGCGAAGTGAACTTGGAGAGCGGTTCCGGGGCGGACGCTGTCAGGACTCAGGCCGCGATCAGGGCGTCGAACGCCGGGTTCCCGATGAGGGTGGCGAACTCAGCGTCCAGGGGCGCTTGGGCCCGCCGCTCGGCGGAAAGAGAGCAGGCGGAGGTCAGCGAGGCGAGCGCCTCGTCAACTCGGTCGCGTCGCACGCGGACAATCGCGAGGACGTAGTGCGCATCTGCGTTCCTCGGCTCCTCGGAGATGACCTGGGTGAGGGTCGTCTCGGCCGCGTCGAGGTCATCCGCGTTTAGAGCCATGATGCCTGCAAGCAACCGTTCGGAGGGATTCTTGGGGCGTCCCGGGCGCGCCACCTCCGAGGCGACGTTCATGGCCGCGTATCGGCGAGCCCGGTCGAGGATGTCGATCTCTTCTCCGAATTGAGTCTCGATGACAGCCAGCGACTCTCTGGCTTTGTCGGTTTCCCCCTTGAAGGCCGCGCGAACCAGCTTCGCAAACGCTTCGGTGGCGAGGTCTCTTCGGCGGTCATCCGCTAGCGGCTTCTTGGACATTGGGTGACGATCTCTTTCTAACGAGGTAGGCAGGTGAAACGTATCGGAGCAAAACAGGTTCTTGGGGCAAACGACTGTTCCCGCACGAACCGGTCAATGTACCACAGCG
Source organism: Vicinamibacteria bacterium (assembly GCA_016650185.1). Lineage (GTDB taxonomy): Bacteria > Acidobacteriota > Vicinamibacteria > Fen-336 > JAGNNV01 > JAGNNV01. The sequence goes on from JAENWE010000376.1 coordinate 16,025, forward strand.
CGCGCATCTTTCCCCCTTGTGTCCGATAGAACAGTGAGTGGCCGAAGGGACACGATGAGGCGTCTCAAAGTGGTGATCAGACCACACGCTCCCAGACATCCCACCAACAACCCAAAGTCTAATGGGATAGGCACTTAGCGAAGCCAGAGGATGCCAGAGGCTGCAAGATCACAAAGGGAACAGCAATTGCAGAGCCAGAGTGCAACTGTGCGCCAACGCACCCTTCAAAGAACCGTAGAGACTCAAGGTGTCGGCCTTCATTGTGGGCGCCTGATTTCGATTCGGCTTGTCCCAGCCCCCGCCAACACCGGGGTTGTCTTTGTTCGCACCGACCTTGGGGGCCGTGAGGTCCCGGCCCGGGCCGAATGGGTGACGCAACAAGAACTCGCTATGTCCCTTCGTTGCGACGGGGCCCAGGTCTTGACCGTCGAGCACCTCATGGCCGCCTTCTATGCCACCGGCGTGGACAACGTGCGAGTCGAACTCGATGGCCCGGAGATTCCGGTTTTTGATGGTTCGTCGAGGATGTTTCTTCACCTGATTGATGAAGCAGGTATCAAGAATCTCGCCGCGTTCCAGAGCACCTTGGTTGTCCGCCGGCCGGTGCGCGTGGCCTCCTCGATGGGCGATCGCTATGTTCTGGTCGAGCCAGCGGATACGTTTGAGGTCGACTACTCGATCGACTTCGACCACGCCCTGGTGGGGAAGCAGCGGGTGACGCTCGAGGTCACCGAAGAGAGTTTCCGGAATGAGCTTTCGTCCGCGCGGACCTTCTGCTTTCTGAAGGATGTCGAGGCCATGCGCTCTCGAGGCCTAGCTCTCGGCGGCTCGCTCGACAGCGCGGTGGTGATCGGCGAAGATGGTTTCCTGTCCAACCCCCGCATGAAAGACGAATTCGTCCGACACAAGGCGCTCGACGCCATTGGGGACCTGGCGCTGATTGGTTTCCGCCTTCGTGGACGAGTTGTCGCGGCTTGCGCCGGCCACGCACTTCATGCCGAGCTGGTCCGCGCGCTTCTGAAGGACCACGCGGCCTGGTCCATTGAAACCGGCGCCCCGCACACCTCCGGTTTCGGGTACGCCGGCGCGTCGGCCTGAATCCTCCCCGTGGCCAAGGAGCCGCCATTCAAAAGAAAAGGCCCGCCAGAGGGCGGGCTTTCTTTGCGCTTTCCTCCAGGGGCGGAGCGTTACTAGGGTTGCTCCGTCACCGCCGCTGCGGCCGTATCGGAGATGAGTCCCACACGCTCCACACCGGCGCCGCGGGCAATGTCCATCGCCTCGACCACCTTGCCATAGAGCGACTTTGTCGCGCCCTTCACAAACAAGGTCTTGTCGCTGCGGGTCTGGAAGATGTCCCGGAGTTTCTGATCTAACTCGTGAAGGCTCGCGATGGGGACCCTATTGATGGAGATGGAGCCGGTCTCACTGATTTCCATGACGAGCACCATGCCGGGCGGCGGCGGCGGCTGGTTGGGATTCGCGTCCTTAGGGAGGGCAATATCGACGCCCTTCTGGGCCGTTGGCGTCACCAGCATGAAGATGATCAGCAAGACGAGCAGGATGTCGATCATCGGAGTAATGTTGATGTCCGAAACGGTGGCCGGGCCCGCCGAGTAATGAACTTCTTCGTGCTTCTTCTTCTTCACCCGAGCTTGCTCCATCGCCTTAGCCCTCGACCTTGGGTTCGGAGATGAGCGCGATCTCTTCTATGCCGGCTCGGCGCAGGACCTCCATGATCTTCATCACTTCCCCGTACTCGATATTGATATCCGCCTTCAGAAACGCCAGCTTGTCGGTGTCCCCACGCTCTTGGAGCGCTTCTCTCAATCGCTCCCCCAGCTCGACGCGATCCTTTTCGTACGAGCCCGTCTCCAGCCGGACGCCCTTAAAGAAGATGGTGAAATTCCTAGTGAACCCGATCATGATGTTGTCCTGGTCGTCGGGGCGCTCATGGATGTTCGCCGCCTTGGGCAACTCCACGTCGATGCCCTTGGTGATCAGGGGCGTGATCACCATGAAGATGATCAAGAGCACGATCATGATGTCGGCCATGGGTGTGACGTTGATATCCGCGACCGGCCCGTCTTTTTTCTCGCCGACTGACATCGACATGGTGTTTGTAAGCCTCTAGTAGGGATTCGAGAGGAATCAGAGAGGGCCCAGTGCGCCCCGACCACCCACGCGGCCGGGAGTGGACTTTCCGGGATTAGGCGATCTTCTTCACAAAGTCGAGCAACTCTGAGCCGGAGTTGTCCATCTCTACCGTGAAACCGTCCACCTGGCCGGCAAAATAGTTGTAGGCCCAGACCGCGGCAATAGCGACGAGGAGCCCAAGAGCCGTGGTGATCAGAGCTTCCGAGATACCGCCCGCAATGGCTCCAATGCCACCCGAACCGGTCAGGGACATGCCGGCGAACGCATTGATGATACCGACGGTTGTGCCGAACAGACCGACGAAGGGTGCGGTGGCGCCCGTAGTTGCAAGGAAAGCAAGCCCCTTCTTTAGCTCGGCCAGATTGACCGCGGTGGCCCGCTGCATGGCGCGCTTCGAGGCCTCAAGGGCCGTGTCTTTGTCCGTTTCACCACTGGCTCCCTGGAACTGCCATTCCTGGAGCCCGGCCAGAGCGACTTTGGCGAGATGGGAGGACTTCATGCCGACGGAACCAGAAAGATCCACCGCTTCCTTCAGCTTCCCCGCCTTCAGGAGACGGGCCACATCGGCCGCGTACTTTCTCGACTGGGCCCTGGCGTTCTTGAACAGCCTCCAGCGGTCGAAGATGATGGCGACAGACCAGATGGACATGAGGAGCAGGCAGACCACAACGCCGATCGCAACCGAACTCATGGTGGACAAGAGATGCCCGATATCGAATTGCATTTTTTGAGACTCCTAAGGGTCGTTTATTGTGAGGTCGTTTGCGATGGAGGAACGGGGGAGTTGGGGCTAGTTGAGCCTGAAGTTCACCGTCACCGTCATGATGACGGGTACCGGCACGCCGTTCAGGAGCGTGGGAGTGTACAGCCACTGCTTGACCGCATCAACGCCGGCCTGATCAAGCAACGGGATGCCGCGCAGGATTTTGACATCGGTGACGCGTCCCTGCGGACTAATCGTGCATTCCAGGATGACGATACCCTGAACGCGCGCCTGTTTCGCGATGTCCGGATAGATCGGCGCCACGTTCTTGATCTTGGTCGGTTCCTTGATATTGCCGCCAACGCGGATCGCCTGAACCGGCGGGGGCGGTGGTGCGGCGGGAAGTCCGCCGACAATGCCCCCCGCGACGCCGCCTTCGACGCCGCCTTCGACCCCGCCAGAGCCCTCAGTGCCGGAGGACGGCTTGATTTCCTGAGGTATTTCCTTGGGCACTTCGAACTTGACTTCCGCCGGTGCGGGCGCAATTTTGGGGGGCGGTGCTTTCTTCGCCGGCGGAGGCGGAGGCGGAGGAGGCGGAGGCGGAGGGGCGGGTTCCACAAAGAAGGCCTTGATCGCGTCTGCTGGCTCGGGAAGCTCCTGGGCCTGAAGCAGGGGAACGATCACCATCGCCAGGAGAGCCACCACGTGGATAGCTAGCGAAATAGAAAGTACGAGGTTGCGCCTGCTTTTCGGACGCTTGCCGCCCGTTTCCAAGATGTCTGAGAAAAGTTGTCGTTCCATCGGTCACCTCGCCCTTGCTTCTTCTTCAGATGCAACGGACGGTTCGAAGGTGGATGAGGTCAATGAAGAACCGGTATTTCGAACCGGTTCTCGTCGGAGCATGCGCGGATTTTAGACGCCGCAACGAAATACTGTCAATGAATGGCCGCGCATTGTCATCGGGTATTTTCGCACGGCTTGGTGTCGTCGCTCAAGAACCATAAGATAGGTCTGCCCACTCACAGACAGAAGACGCTCGAAACCGATAAATCGTTGACGGAACTTTGGCCACTGCCCTACAATTCAGCGATCCTCGTCCGCCTTTTCCCGTCGATCGACATCCTCTAATGGCCGAAACTCTTCAAACGTACCGGTCGCCGTATTGGAGAGCGAAGCACCCCAAAAACCACTCACCGGCCCTTTGAAAGACACCAACATGAGGCACGCGATTCGGACCTTGGCTGTTGTTCTCCTTGCTCTTCCCCTTCTGAACTGCGGACTTCGGGCGAAAGCGGCCCTTCGCGAGGGACATCGGCTTTACAAAGAGCAAAGCTTCTCCAAGGCGCTCGTTGAGTACAAGAAGGTTCTTGAGCTTGACCCCGCGAACATCGAGGGGACGTTCTATCTCGGGAGCTCCTACCACCAGCTCTACGTGCCCGGGAAAGACGCCACCAAGGTGAACCTGGAGGAGGCGATCAAGAACTATGAGGCCATCCTCTCGGCGACCGCCGCGCCCGCTGACCAGAAATATCCCATTCTCAAGAAAAACGCGCTCTCGGCCCTGATTGGAATCTACGCCGACGATCCGTACCGTGATTTCGAGGCTTCCTTAAAATACGCTGACCAGCTCACCGGATCCGATCCAGGCAACATACAGAACCTCTTTGCCATGGCCAACTTGTACGAGAAGTTCGGCAAGATTGACGATGCCGAAACCGCTTACAAGAAGGCGGTCGAAATGGCTCCCCGGGATCCAAAAGCCTGCGGGGCTCTCGCGACTTTCTACAACAAGACCCTCTGGGACGAAAAGGGCGTGCCCCTTGCCCAGCCCGTGGCGGACGGAAAGGTCGCTCGCGGTCGCTTCAACGATGCCGTCGACCAACTCAAGGTTTGCGCTGAGCTGGATCCGCAGGATCCCAAGGGCTACTACACTGTCGCCACCTTCTATTGGGATCAGTGTTATCGAGGCCCCGGCATCGATGCCCCCCGCAAGAAAGCGCTCGCGGACGAGGGAATGCAGTTCGTGAACAAGGCTCTCGCGATTAAGTCCGACTTCGTTGAGGCGCTTATCTACAAAGGCCTCCTTCTCCGCGAGCAGGCCAAGTTGACCCAGAACCCGGCCACACGCAACAGCCTCATGGAAGAGGCGCAGGCCCTTCAGAAGAAGGCGGTCGAGCTCAAGAAA
>JAENWE010000377.1 GCA_016650185.1 Vicinamibacteria bacterium
ATTGCTCCGACCCGTGGTTTCATAGGCGTAGATCGCCCCCGGGACCTCGAGGGGGCGCGTTCCATCGGCCCGGATCGCGTTGATGTTTCGCGACCGAAGTTGATAGTCACCCCGGGCGGCGATCAAGGTGACCGAGCCCGTCAGACCTTTCATCTGCTGCTCGACGGAGAGCGAACCCTGAATGGACCGCGGAGCCCGCACATCGTTGTCGAGAACCCTGGTGTTCTGTGGCTGGGAGAAGCGATTCAGCGTCTCCACGGTGGGCACGCTGGAAACCGCGCCGTTCGATAGGGTGATGGTGTCCAGCACCGAGGGGTCGGTCACCAGATACTGGAGACGTCCGCCGCCCAGGTAGCGATTGGCGTCCAGGACCAGGCCGGCGGCGACCCGGTCGGCAAACCGTGCTTGTTTCACCTAACGCTCTTTCCGCAGTTCCCTGGCCCAGAGCGTCAGCCAGAGGCACAGAATCGCCAGGACCATCACGAAGATCTTCAAGGACCCTATGGCCAGCAACCACAGGTGCTGAACCTCGAGCCAGCTGCTGGAGCCCCACAGCGAGAGAATCCAGGCAGGCCGTGAGGACAGAACGAGGAGGTATGCCACCCATTGAACCAACAACACCGCTGCGCTGGCCAGCACCGTCCACCATCCGGCAACTCCGGCGCCGCGAACCTTCCTTTCGAAACCGTCGTTCATCGTAAGACTCCATTACTACTCCCAATGTCGCCCGTGGAGATGATCGCCATTCAATCCTCCTCAATAGAAATTGATTCCGTTGTCTTCTCCAACGATACGCCGACGCCTGCCTGACGACATCCAAGACGACGGTATCGCGAGGCATGTCATCTTGCTTTGCTGAACACTGAGATCACAGCTGCAAGAATGAGACATGACATCATCTCGGGCGGTGCTCGGTTCCCTTGCCGTAGGTGGCACCCAGATACTCGCCAGGGCTACGCACGACCTGCCGATGCCACGTCCCGCGCGGCACGACAAAGGCCCGGCCCGCCGCCAGGTCCACTGTTACTTCCTTGGGACCTTGCTCGATGATCAACGACATTTCCCCGGAGAGCATGAACAGAAGCTCATCGCCGGCCGGGTGCTTCTCCCAGGCCGGGGTGTCTTCGGTGATCCGATAGCGAGCAACAAGCCAGCCATCGCCGCTTGCCACGCGGATCACGTCCGCCGAACGAGGCGCGCCGCTCATCAGCTCCTTCCAGAACCCCTCGGCGCCTACGAGCGGAGCGGCGCCGCCATCCTCGAGGAACGCATACATCTCCGAAAGCTCAAAAACGCTTCGATCTTCTTCACTCACCGGGTCCCTCCTTGCTCGGCCATTCTCTTCAGTCTGCCGACCCCGAAAGAATACGCTTCGGACTCATGCGCAGCCTGTCTGGTGCTCTGCCATTTGGCCCGCGAGGCGCACTCCTCGCTTGCCTGCGCCACCAACGGCGAATACGTGTGCGCCCTGACCGCCCCTGCCGCTGTGCGGTACGTGTTGCGCCCGCCACTCGCGCAGGAGGGACTTGTGCACCGCCCAGGCGGGCGAGTCCGCATCAGCCTGAAGGCGTACCGCGATGGGGCGGTCGCGGTCGACATGGACCCACTGTGGCCAGGCTTCGCGCTCGCTACTATGTTGGCGATGGCGCCGAGACGAACAGGGCCGAACCGATCTTCACGTGCCAACGCCGCCTGTTCTACCTACGCTCCGTGCGGATTCATTCTTCTGAATCGCCAACTCGACGCTTACTTCGCTTTGGGACCTGCTCAAGGCGACCCGCCCATCAGGCGCGCATAGTGCAGGACCAAGAGCGCCCCAGCAATGGCAAGGGTAGTTCTCTCAACCACTTTCAGGACTGAGCCCGTGGCGCCGAGGCGACGAGCAAGCAGCGCCCAGAGCGCTACACAGGCAAAAGCAAGCGCAAACGCCAAGACAAAGTGTCCCTCCAGAGCTTCCGCGACGACCACACCTGGACCAAAGAGCGCGATCACCCAGCGCCGAAATCTCGAGTATGGATCGTCCAGACTCGGGAGCATGTCGTCGTCCTCCTCCTTGGTCATTCCGCCCCCATCCCTAGCAATTTCCGGGCCCAGGCGAGAATCAGAGATGTCATGCGCCAACCATGACAGCCCCGGGTCTGTTCCGAATCATCGGACCTTCAATCGGAAAGCTCAAAGCCGCGGGTCATTTCCTCTGTCTCTATGTCATCCTCGATATCTTCAGTCGATACGTGGTCGGCTGGACCCTCGCGTCAACAGAATCGTCCCGTATCGCCATCCGCCTCATCGAAGAAACCTATCGGAGGCAGGGCGTTAAACCGGGGACTCTGATTCTCCATTCCGACCGCGGACCATCGATGACCGCTGGAACCACCTACGACCTGCTCCAGCGCCTCGAAATCGAACCGTCACATTCCAGACCGCGGGTCTCCGACGACAATCCGTTCTCCGAAGCGCAGTTCAAAACCTTCAAATACTCGCCTGGCTTCCCAGACAAATTCGGCGGACCCGACGATGCCCTAACACATTGCCGCCGGCTCTTCCTCTGGTACAACGACGAGCACCACCACTCGTCCCTCGGTTACCTCACGCCGGCCCAGGTGCATTTCGGCGTTCACGGCCCCGTTCTCGATCAGCGGGCGATCACCCTGGCTCGCGCTTTCGAACTCAACCCGAATCGCTTCGTCCATGGTCTCTCCACCCCCAAACGGCCCCAACCCGTGGTCTGGATCAACCGGCCGAAGAATTCGGCCTCCACAATTGCCCCAGGATCGACGCAGCTCACGGCATCCACCCCACAGCCTGCCGAAATCCTGCGGCTAACCGGCTCTCTCGAGTCCGCTCTCTTCGATCCGCTCTCTAAACTTCCACCCTCGGTGTCTCACGCCCATTGACCCGTTCCGCTTCGTCCTTCACATCAAACATCGGAAAGCGTTGAGCGTGAAATCGCAGCCTGACCGGCAAACCCCGCTTGTTTCGCCTACACTCGGTTTCGGCTCATTGAGCTCTTGGGAAAGGGTGGGATGGGCGCGGTGTACCTTGCAGAGGATCTTTCTCTTGGGCGCCAGGTAGCCATCAAGGTCCTTGGCGACATCCAGCAGAGCGAGACGACCACGTCTAGGAACTGAGCTCGCTCGACGATCAGCTCCTGCTCGGCATCAAGGGTAGCCTGAGCGTCGTCGAGCTCCAAGGTGCTTCGGCGACTGCTGGATGGCATGCGCAACAAGGCTCGGCGCGGCGAGCTGTAGCTGGTGCGCCTTGTCGAGCCACCTGGCGTCGACGAGGGGGCGCGAGCAGGACAGGGCCGCGCCCATGGCCCGGGCCAGCTCCTCCACGATCGCGATGTTCTCCTTGTCGCCGATGCCGCGACCCACCGACACGAGCACGTCCTCGCGGGTGATGTCCACGTCGCCGGCCTCCGCCTGGATCAGCTCCACGAACCTTCGCCGGGCGGTGAGCCCGGCCGCGTCGGCCGAGCGGTCCAGGATCTTCCCCGCGGCGGCACCGCCCTCGGTGGGCTTGAAGACGCCCGCGCGCACCGTGATCACCGCGCCCCGGGCGATGTCGCAGTGGACGTGGGCGCTCACCTGCCCCGCGTGCTCCTGCCGCACGACCTTCAGG